>JBNKLH010000020.1:0-10973 GCA_050292255.1 Candidatus Altimarinota bacterium
AATAATGATTTCTGGCATCGCAATGATCCCGTTTTCGACCCATTCCCAGCTTACGAGGAAATAGGCAATAAGGGATACGACCACGGTTTCTCCAGCGACGATAACGGCCGATCGAATCCCACCTTGGGATTGAGCGGACAGAAATTTTTCAGAAATAGTCGACATCACCAACATTGGGAAGACGGCTAGCGCGAGATTAATCGATGTATTGAAATATACAGCCAGTCCCAATACCAAGAAAAAGGAGATCGAGAGCGCTGAGAGCAAAAGAGATACTTTTGGGATATAAAGGATTTCCACGCGGGCAAAGAGTTGCCGAATGAGATAGCTCACGACCATGACGATGGCAAAGGTGAGAAATCCAAATTCAAGTCCGAGGAGGATGAAGGAGAGCGCCAACATAAGGGGCGCGAATACCCCAAACGTCTTGATCCCCACAAACTGTCGGAAGAACGCAATTACAAAGGTAATGAATGGAACTGCCAAAAGTAAAAAAATCACAGACTGTGAGACTCCGTGGGAAATAAAGTAGGTTGTGAGTCGTGAAAAAACGAGGAAAAACGGAGCGTGTGAACGTCCATCTACGAGGATTGATTCAATTCCCCGATTTTTGATCTTTTGCTCAATTTCATTTACATGAGATTGAAATATAAGGTTGAGAGCTTCCGTCCGCGTCAAAATAACAGATGGGGGACTGAGGAGATGAAAGCTCGGTTGAATAAGTTTTTGTGCTTTTTCGAGAGATCCATCAGAGATGTGCACCCACATTTTTTTGTTGAGATCGAATCGTTTTTCTGGAGAAACTTTTTGCCACCATTGGGCAAAGTTTTGGAATCCAGAGGCTGATTTTGTATTGAAAATAATCAGTGCTGATTCACTGAGAAAATCAATGTTTTCCTGAAGCAATCGGGTGAAGTTTTCTTCAGCAGAGATCCCGGTTTCGTCTTTTTTGAAAGGGATTCCTTTGAGCCATATTCCGTGTTCTCCTGCCTGAGAGACCAGTGCGGAAATGTCTTTTTGGCTATCGGTGATAAGGATTCCTTTTCGGTTATAAACAATGATTTCATGTCGTATTGATTCTCGTTCGTTTCCTTGTCGAACATTCAGTTGCACGATATATCGTCCGGGTTGCTCATATGAGTGTTGGATGCGTTCTCCCCAGAGAGTTTTTGTGTTATCCCCAAAACTCCAAGAATACACAGGGGCTCCGGCAGAGGGAGGAAGGAGTTCTGATCCTCCAGCATCAAACATGACTTTTTTCCCAATAGGGACAAAGGTTTCTACGCTTATATTGGGAAGGATGGTCTTGGCTTCTTTTGCGATTGCAACACTTTCTTCCAGTGCTGGTGCCTCAAAGGCCTCGGTAGTTTCCTGTTCTTGGGCAAAGACTTGTAGAGAGGCTATAACGCCGAAAACACTAAGGAGGGCGACTCCGTAAAGGTACAACTTTTTCATCGTCCCATATTGTGCTACATTTTGTAAAAAATGCGAATTTAATGACTTGATTTCGTGACCTATTAACGGTTAACTAGTAACGATTTATTCTTTTGAGATATGAAAGTCCCTGTTCATCGGATTGACCCAAGTTTGCCATTACCAAAATTTCACACACACGGAAGTTTTGCGTTTGATTTTATAGCCCGAGAAACGATAGAAGTTCTGCCTGGAGAGGTGCAGTTTGTGCCGGGAAATGTTATTGTTGAATGTCCGGATAATCTGGCATTGTTAGTGATGCCGCGGAGTTCTTTGTTTCGAAAGAAATCTCTTATTCTTCCCAATTCACCAGGACTTATTGATCAGGATTTTTGTGGACCGGAGGATGAGATCAAGATTCAGGTTTTGAATTTGGGGAAAGAAAAAGTGATTGTTGAGCGAGGAGAACGGATTGCTCAGGGGCTTTTTGTTCGTACCGAAACCATTGAATTTGAGGAAATGGATCGCCCAGAAGGGGATTCCCGAGGAGGGTTTGGATCGACCGGTCATAATTAGTCATTTATGGATATTGAAAAAACTTTTCAAAACTATCTACAAAAAGAAGCTTTAGAAAAAAAGCGACTCTTGCTCATGGTCTCGGGAGGAGTGGATTCAATGACGTTATTGTATGTTGCTCAGAAGTTTGTGGAACCAAAAAAATTGGCTGTTCTGCATGTGAATCATCGAACCCGGGTTGAGTGCGAAGAGGAGTTTAATTTTGTTCAAAAAAAGTGTTCGGGATATGGGATTCGCTTTTTTGGGAAAAGAATTAACGATGTACCAGAAAAGAATAAAGAAGATTCGTGGCGTCGAACCCGGGTTGGATTTCAGTCAGAGGTACAGAAAGAATTTCCTTTTGATCGAGTGTTGACCGCACATCATGCAACAGATTTGGTAGAGACGATGATTTTTCGACTGACAAAAGGATGTGGGGTGGATGGTTTGTCGCCCTTTGATGTTTCAACAAAACCATTTTGGGATATCCCAAAATCAGAGATTATCGAATATGCAAAAACTCAGAATATAGAATGGAAAGAGGATTTTTCGAACAATAATATTATTCATGAGAGAAACCGAATTCGTCAGAATATCATTCCAGAACTACGAAAGATTACTCCGAACTTGGAAAAAGTTTTTGTGAGGGAATCTGTGAATTTTGGTGAAGTGGCGGGATTTTTATCTGCTTCGGTAGAGAAGTGTCATGGTGCGTCTCTCCGATTGGATGAATTTCTTCAGTTTCATCCCGCCCAAAAGAAACAATTCCTCCGTTCTATTGCCAAAAAGACACCAAGTGCGTCTGAGGTGGATGACTGTTTGCGTTGGCTTAAAAATAACCCCCCAGGAAATTCTGAGAAGGAGATTGGTGGGGCTTTTTTACAAATTAAGAGTGGGGAAATATTTTGGACCTAGGCTACTCTTCGTTTGTTTCAAATTCGGAAATATTTTTTCCAATACATTTTGTGCAGTCTTGGGAAAAACAATCAATGACTTTGGTGATGTTTCCTTTTTTGTCTGAGTACATCATGACTTTGTCGTTTTCCTTTAGGAACTTTAATTGGCAGTCATCAGGAAGATTACCTACTAGTATGTGTTTGAAAGAATATACCATTTTGGGGAAAATGAGTTACTTTTTGTCTAATCGGTCTTGTTGCTTTCGTCAACGCTTTTTTCTTAGAATTTTGATTCAAACTCTGAGAAATTTTTCCCAATACATTGTGTGCATTTTTTTCCGGTACAATCAAAAATAGATTTTACGATATTATCTACGTTGACGTAGAAAGTAGCTGTGTATTCATATTCTCCCCCTTCATTGAGAGGACAATTTTTTGGGAATTTCTGAGGTTTTACGTACTTGGGAGTGAGTTTTTCTGTTTCTGGCATTTTTTAGAGGATTATTTTTTTAAGTCTGCAAAATTTTTTCCGATGCATTGTGTGCATCCTGTAACAGTGCAAGTGTCCATTACTTTTTCGACAAAGCCCTGTGTGTCTACGAAAAGAGTAGCCGGCAGTCCTCGAAGTTTGCAACCAGTGGGTTGCTCGTTCGAAAGAAGATATTTGCTTGTGAGAGGGGATTCATTCATCTTGGATGGGCTAACTCCTTCTTGTTTTTAGGATGATTTTTTTGTGCTGTCAAGGTTTATTCCTTATGAAAATTTCCTCCGCCATCGATTTCTAAGGCTCGATAGATTTGTTCTAGTGCCATACTTCGGAACAGGTTTCGAGTCCAGACCATGGATCCAAAACTGAATAATAAATTTGCTCGTGATAAAATTTTTTGATCAAGGCCGTGTGCTCCCCCAATGACAAAACTCACTTCTCCGTGATCAATAAACCATTGTTTTAGTTTCTTGGAAAATGTGGGGGAGTCCATGGTTTTTCCATGTTCATCAAAGGCAATAATAAATTCTTGATCATTTATTTTGTTCAAAAGTTTTTCTGCTTCAACTTTTTTGGCATTCTCGCCTCCAGAGACTCCGGCTTGTGCGATCGGAATGATTTCAATTTTGCATCGAAATCCAATACGCCGGATCATTTCCTTTTCAAAATCATTGATTTCATTTTTCTTCCCGAAAAAGTAGAGTTTTATTTTCATTTATTCGCGTGGTAGAATGTGATTACCGTATGAAAAAAATTCTTCTCGTCGCTTGCAGTCTACTCTTGGTCGGGTGTGGGAGCAATTCTTCCTCCCTTTTTCCCTCAAATGGGACCGCCGAAGATCAAGTACAGTCCTTTCGTATAGCCGGAAGTACATGGCAGGTAAATCTGCCAGGAGGATGGGAACGTGTGGCTCCACCAGCCGGTAATACCGAGGTGATTTATCTGGCTCGTAAAGGAACTCAGAACTTTTCTATTACCTATCAGTTAGGTTTTCCAGAGAATCCAGTTGCTTCTCTTTTGGAACGTGCTCAAAAAGGTTTCTTTATTTTTGAGGAACAGTCCCGAGGAGAAGACCAATGGCATTTCCAAGCAAAATTAGAAGTGACCAGTCCATTGAGAAACTTCTGGCAGAAATTTTCTCTTGTCCCAGGAACAGGGGATTATTTATTACTGAGTTGTAGTCAGGAAGCCCTATTCGAAGAAACGGAATGTGAGGATGTTTTGGATTCTTTTTGGTTGTTTGCCGAATAGATTCTGAAAATTGTATTGAATAGAGTTGAAAAAATTTTGAAATTAAAGAGAATCTACCTGATCTTTTTGTTATGGCGCCATGGCGGAGTGGTTACGCAGAGGCCTGCAAAGCCTTGTACTCCGGTTCGATTCCGGATGGCGCCTCCAGTTGGATCACCATTTTCAAGCTCGGATGGTGGAATCGGTAGACACGAAGGACTTAAAATCCTTTGCTTGAATAAAGCGTGCGGGTTCAAGTCCCGCTCCGAGCACCATTTCATAGAATATTTCTATGAATCCTTTTAGGATATTCAAAATTGTAACTTCAGAGTAATTCATCTATCCTACTGATTGAATGAAACGAATTTTTTTACTTGTTTTGCTCTGTTTTCCTTTATTGACTTTTGCGAGTCTGGGAGAACATTTGAACTCATTGTTAGAGAGTTTTTTTGAGAAAGGGCCTCAGGAAATTACTGTTCCTGTGTTGAATACGGATGATGAATTTACGACTGCGGCGGAGAAAGAGGTGGATTTTCCAGAAGATATTACGGTATCGGATTTTGAAAAAGAAATTTTTGCACAAGAAGAAGAGCTTGATCAGTTTTCTCTCCAAACAGAACTCGCTCGTGAAGATCTCTCGAGTATATTGGAAGAAAAAAGTAGTATTGAAAATCAGCTCTTTTTTCTCAAACAAGACGCAGAATTGCAGCAAAAAAAGTGGGAACGATTAGCTCTTCAGAAGCAAGAATGGCAAGAAAAATTAGAATCTATTACAAAGGAAAAATCAACATTAAGAACTCAGATACGAGTGGAAGAAAGAGTGTTTGATGAATTCTTGAGTAAAAATTTTATTCGATCTAGAAACTTTGGGATCTCTCAGGATGCCTCTATTTTTCGATGGTTGTTTTCGGATAAAACGGTTGCAGAAATATTAGAATCCCAACAAGCACAGAATCAATACGAAGTTGATAAACGGACGCAGCTTTCCAAGCTAAAGGAGTTAAAGTCGGAATTGGATGCAAAGGAAAAATTTGCAGCGAATTTGTATGCCCGACTTGAAAAACTATCGCACGATATGAATACAGAACAATCAGCACTAAACCAGTTGGTTGACGCCCAAGAACGTATTCAGGCTCGTTTGGAGTTGACTGCGGGAGAAAGGGAAGCGGAATTAGAAGCTGCTGAGCGAGCGCGGAAAGAGTCAGAAGTGGTGTTGGCTCATTTGAGAGAAGGATTGGAGAAAGCTCGAGATGGGGAATCCCTTCAGGGGTTTTGGGATGAATTTGGAACCCCAGAACCGGAGGTGGTTACTTCTGGATTTGATTTTCCTCTCGACATTGAAAAATATGTGACGGCGGCATTTCATGATCCAGAATACAAGACTTCTATGGGACGAGAACACTTGGGAATGGATGTTCGGGCTGCGCAAGGAACACCTGTTTATGCCCCAGCAGATGCGATTGTCCGAAAGGTTGCGTCAAACGGATATCAGTATTCGTATTTAATCTTACAACATGACGATGACCTCTATACGGTCTACGGGCATGTGTCAGATATATTGGTCAAGAAAGGACAAAAAGTCCTTCGTGGAGAAAAAATAGCCCTCACGGGAGGAACTCCTGGGACTCCTGGAGCTGGATACTTCACAACGGGACCCCATCTGCATATTGAGGTCTTCAAAGATGGAAAACACGTCGATCCAGCTGATTATTTTTAAGAAATAATCACTTTTTCCATTCGTGGAATTTTTGTGCAAGGTAGGGATCCCACATAGCAGCCGTTGCAGACATGACGATGTCCGCTCCCATATCGAGACGTCGATGGAGGTCTGCAGCATTCATCATTCCTCCGACAGAGCAAATCACAAAGTCATCACTCCATCTTTTTCGAATATCAATGAGGTTTTGGGTTACTTCTTCGGCCAAGTTCCCAATGGCAAATCCACAGGTTCCACTGGTGAGTCGGTTTTCTCCAGGCAGCGCTGGTGTGCCATCTTCGTTGATAACTTTCCGTGGGATGGTGTTAATCGCAGAAAATCCGTCTACATACGGGCGATTGGCTTTTACCACTTTTTCTAATTGTGTTGCGGGCATCCATCCTAACTTAATAAGAAGGGGAGTATCTCCAATGGATTCTCGGATTTTTTTCGATACGAGCGCAGAGTTTTCTGGGTCACAGAAAAGGGCGCCTTCTTTGCTTCCTCCAAGGTTTGGGCAGGAATAGTTTACTTCGATGATTTTTGCTCCGGCTTCTTTGGCCATAGAAGCGACATATCCATAGTCTTCAATGAGTTCACGCTCTTCGAGTCCTGGTGTCCCATTTACAGAGACAATCATAATCTGTCCTTTTCCCATTTTTTTATTTCCTTCTTCGATATCTTTCATCCAGACGCTTGGCGCGAAAGAAGGAACCCCAAATGAGTTCGTGATGGTGATATCTTCGGTATATTGTGGTTTCGTTCCTGGATGTATTTCTGTGTTAATTTCCTGGTTTGTGAATTGTTCTGGTGTGTCGAGAAAAATACAGTTTGGATTTGGATGACACGCGCGTTCGATACTTCGCACCGTTTTATAAACCGGGAGATCAAACCCCAGGCGGGCATAAACATCGCACCAGTGGCTATTGAGCAGTGGTCCGGCTGGGACTCCAAGAGAGGAATTAATCTCAAAATCGAAGAGCTTTTTTGTTTGTGTAATAGGCTTTCTAGGCGGTACCTTTTGTTCAAAAAATGGACCCTCTTTGTAGTTGGTCTCGTATGATTTCGTAATGTCGTAGAGTGCGAATTCGAGAGGTGTTTTCATCGCGAGGAAGACTAACAGATTTTTGTGTGAAAAAAAAGCCCCATCCGAGGACAGGGCTTTTTGATAATTCTTTATTTGAATTAGTTTGCTGGGAGTGTGTAAGGTGTGATTCCTACTCGTTGAAGTCCAAGTGTTTCTTGGTTTGGATTGTTGTACATGTTTTGTTGTCCAGCTCCTACTTCTTTTTGCCATGTATTGAGGTATCGAAGTGGATCTTTTGCAACGTAGTTGATAAATCCTCGTTCCATCATGTATTCAGGAGAGAAAAACCATTTTGTTTTTCCTTGGTTGTTTTCTCCGTCCACATTTCCAACGCTCATTGTTTCTCGTGTTGGAATTGCGTATCCTCCGTTTACATAATAATCTTTCGCTCGTTTTCGGAAGATTTGAGTCGCGTTAACGGCTTCTACTCGGTGTTCGTCTGTTTCTCGAACTCCTTCTCGGTCTTGCATTTCTCCGCTTCGATCGATCAATGTAGAACTATCGTTAACATTGATTGATTGTTTTCCTCCGATGAGAGAGTTTCGTTGATTGTAGATGTACTTAGATTCTCGGTCTCGAAGTTTTTTGTTCCAGTAGATTCGCAATCGGTTTGAAATAGAATCTGTAGATTCGTTTTCGTTTCGAAGTTGGTTACTGTTTCGTTCGTAAGCCTCAACAACTCCGTCGAGAGTCTCGTCGAACTTTTCAGTGTAGTTGTTTGTTTCTGTGTCATAGATTCGGCTGTATGCAGCAGCATTTCCTGCGTAGAGCACTCCGGCTCCAATCACAAGGGCCATCAACATGGTCGTTTTTTTCATTTTTGAAATGGGTTAATGAACTTTGAAAAAAGGATAAAATATCTATTCTCCTGAATTTTAGAGGGAGGTACCAAGCCATGCAAGCTTTTTTTTGATATTTTTCCTCAAAGAGCACCCGAGAAGACTTTGAAAATTTGAAAAATGTGACAAAAATTTGAAAAGATTTCACTCCTCTGTATATTTCGGAGTGAGTTTTCTATTTTTCTTAATCCTCAAACAAAATGAAAAATCCTCTACAAGTAAAAGAATGGTCTGTTGGAAAAATTATCCTTATTCTTTGGGTAATCTTCTCAATTGGATTTGTTGGATTGGCTGTGCGAAATTTCGTAGTAACGGCTGTATACCAACGTGGTCTTCGAAACGGACAAGATGCTGCTATCACTGAGATCATGTCACGAGCCGGAAAATGTGAACCTGTGACTCTCTTTGCAGGACAAGGAGAAGATCGACAAGAAATCACATTGGTAAACAGTGCGGAATGTGAAGCACCTGCTGCAGAAGAAGCTCCTGCTGCGGAATAGTTTTTATCTTGCTTAGCTAAAAAAGGACTCTCTCAGAATTGAGGGAGTCTTTTTGATTTATTCCTCTATCTCTGGTATAATGGCAAGATTTAGAAAACTATAAGTCTATGGATATCAGAGCGCAAATAACACATATGGTTTCCACGAGTCTCTTTCTGGGGGTAGAGACTCGGAGATTTGTTATGACGACACTTGATCGCGATGTCTCAGAGGAAAAATTGCAACGTATTTATGCTGTGCTTTTAGAAATTGTACAAAAGGAGTCATCTATGATGACAAAAGCCGTGAAGAAAAATCCTAATATGGTTGCACAGATTAAAGGAAATGTAGGTGCTGCGAAGCGAAATGCCATTTTACAACAAGAAGAGCTAGAGAGAAGAGAAGAGGAAGATGCATTGGGAGATATGGAATTTGAAATGGGAGGAAAGAAACGAGGGTTCTTTGGACGTTTATTTGGTCGAAAATAAAAACATGAAACATTTAGATCATCGGTTTCGGAATGAATTCACTGTCAATGCACGGTTTCTCTTTGGCGTTGAACAAGCGGGAAATGCAGAATCTGTCTCAGAGAAATTTGCTTCTACAGAAATTACAGAGGCACAGGCCGAGGATCTGGCTTCTCAAATGAAAGCAAAGCTAGAAGGTCTCAAAGGGACAGATGCGGCAAAATACCAAGAAACAATGAAAACAGTAACAGAAAGTGTGGATGCGGAGGATATGGCCGAATTAAAAGGATTGGAAGGGAAATTGATGGATGCGCTTAATGGAGGACCTGATCTTCCGAAAGATGTCCAAAAGGCATTGAATAAAATTTTGGATAGAAATCCAGGATATTCAATTGATTATGCAAATGATAAAACTCAGTATGGATATGAAGAAGGATATGCAATCAAAAAGGAAGGAAAAATTATTGGGGTGATTTCTCCAAATGCTTCAAAGTATTTGGCCGAATCAGAACTCAATGGGGCTATTGAGGCGTTTAAGCAGATGAGTGCTTCTGAGTGGGAGGAGTCATCACGGGAGAATGATATGAATCAATTTGAAGCGGTTCTAAAAACAAATAGTAGAGGTGGATGGAAATTGGGCGTGGATAAAACTTCTGGATTAATCAGTATTGTTCATGAGGTTTTTGACAAGAAAGATGCTTCTTTGACTTGGAATCCAGATAAATCAAGTGAGGAAAATATGGCCGCTGTAAATGCGAAGATATCAGAGTTGAAACAAGAGCTTGCGGCAGGAGAGATCCAAACGGCTCAAAATATTGCTGAAACGGTCAATACGGGGAAATATTTTACCATTGCGCTGGATGCTACAAATGAAAACTTCAATATTATACGAAATTCAGATGGGAAAGCTGTGAAGTCTCTTCCGATGCGATATTCGAAAGAGGGAGTCCAAAAAGAACTGGATACTCAAAATGGTCTTGTTGAATCAGATCTCAATACAAAACGGGATGCTTATCAAAAAGAATTGACTCGTTTGACGGGAATTATTTCGGAAAGTTCGAAGGAAATGGAGAACTACACGAAACAGATAGCCGATCTTCAGGCTAAAATTAAACAGACAGAGGCACAGCTTTCAACGCGATTAAGTTCGTTAGATCAGCTTTTTGGAGAAATCCAAGTACAAAATTACGTTGAAGGTGGAAACAAAACAGATCCAAAAGCGGCCATTCGGTCTTATGTATTTAAAATTGCTCTCTCAAAGACAGATTTTGATGAATCAGATTACAAAATTATAGAAAAGGTTGATCCACAACGAATGCAGGATTTGAAAACATTCCTTGCTAAGAATTTATCGAGTGACAATATTTCTGATTATTTCGATACAGAAAAAATGACCTGGAAACCTGGTGGATATGACCGGATGAAAGCGGCGTATGCAAGCCACTTTGAAAACGGATTAAAGAAGGCGTATACGGATGTTATAAAATCTGACACGGAAAAAAAGACACAAGTCGAGGAATATCTTGGAGTTGCCAAAGAACGTCAGAGATTCCATCAGGATGCGCTCGTAAAACACCGAGAAACAAACCCAGATAAATAATCCTAAAGAGATTGTGGAGTAAATGAAGTGATGTAAGCATTGGGAAATGCTTTTCTTAATTCTTCCAGAACGCCGTCTTTATGGTCAATTCCCATGATGATTGTATGAGAGTTATTTCGGTTATCAATTTGGGATTGTCGTATTGTTTCTGGGATAGATATATTGCGTTTATCAAATGTTTTTTGTTTGTATTCAGACCGAAACCATTGAATAATATCGAGATA
>JBNKLH010000021.1:0-10886 GCA_050292255.1 Candidatus Altimarinota bacterium
ATGTGTCCAATACAAAACCAGCTCCAGATGGATATTTGTTAGCCGCTCAAAAACTCAATGTCGATCCAGAAAGATGCTTGGTGATTGAGGATTCTCCACGCGGGATGCAGGCCGGAAAAGCGGCTGGGATGACGGTGTTTGGAGTACCAAGCGAGCAGACGAAACAGTTGGACTTGTCAGTGGCAGATAAGTTGTTTGGATCGTTGGAGGAGGTGCAGAAAACTTTTGCTTAAAATCTCCAATATTATTAAATTAAAAAGGAAAATAATTGTTTTTTTATGGTTGAAAAAATTCCGGCAACAGAAGGTGAAAAAAATGAGGAAGATGGAACATTAACAGAAGAACAGATAAAAGCCGCGATTGCTTTGGTTGAACGTATTTCATCCACGAATGAACGGGTTATGTCTGTGGGAAACTCTTTTTGTACGGATCGGTGTAGTTGTAAAAAATAATATTTCTTTTGACAGTCGAATAGATCTTTTTATAAAGGGACGGAAAATATAATTTCCCCTCTTGTATGGAGATCGAAAATACAGGATCATATGGAGAAACCCAAGCACATGTAGCAAAGGATTTTTTGAGCGAGGAGTCTTTGAAGAAGATTCGAAAGCGGAATTTGCTTGAGCATATTCTTCCGTTTTTGGGGAAAGAAAAAGATGGGGTAAAGGTTGTCCGTGTGAATACAGGAGTCTCTACATCTGGAACTCTCATCCCGAACTCTGCTTTGGGGTGGGCAAAAAAAGGAACCTCCCCTGAAAAGGTCAAAGAAGGTTTTATGGATACGAAGAAGAAGATTGAAGAGGCTCTTAACGGAAATGAATCTTAGGCTCGCACGAGCTCCAATCCAATAATAGCCAGAGAAACCACACATATCCAAAAGAGTTGCTTGCGGCTTAGTTTTTCATGGTAGATGAAGTGTGCGATCAGGAGAGAAACAAAAATCCCTCCGGCAGAGATCGCGGTCGCAATTCCGTATGGCCCGAGCCGTACGGCGTAGAGAAAGGCTCCGGTTCCAATGAGCGTTGGAGAACAGATGAGGGCAATTTTTCCAAACTCTTTTAAAGTCGTTGGCGAAGGAGATTTTTTCCAAATGAGTTTTCGTCCAAATGCGATCATTATTGCAAATACACCAATAAAGGCCTCCCAGAAGTACCCAGCTACCCAGGGACTGAGTTCTCGGGAGATTTTTGTTACGAACAAATAGGATATACTGACGAGGATTCGGCTGAATACGGCGAGGAAGATTCCTTTTTTGGTTTTCGATGCGTCGAGATGGGCGAAATCCTTTTTTTGGAATCCGAGGAATGTACTTCCGACCAAAACAATGACGACCACGATGGATTCGGGGATGGTGACGGTTTCACCAAAGACGAGCCATCCAAAAAGGAAGGCAAAGATTACAGTTGTAGATCGCCCAAAAGTATTTTGAACTCCCACGGGAAGGTATCTTAATGAGACAAAAGAAATTGCAGAGGCAATCGCTCCGAATCCTGATGCGAGGAGGAAATCGAGCCAGAAGTCGGGGACCAGTGCGATATCTGATTTTTCTGCAAAAAAGAGAAGTGGCAGCATCGTGATAATGAGCGAGGCACTTCGATAGAGAGTTGTCGACCATCCATCCATCTTTCGGGCATAGTGCGCCATGAGTGTTCCCTGGAGGGAATACCCAATAACAGAAAGGATCAACAAACCAATGAACATATTGAGATTTTTAGTGAGGAGAAGTTAGCAGGTATTACTTCTGTTTGGAATTAAATTTTTTATTTTTCGGTTCTGGGTGAAACCTGAGTTCGGTATCGGTTAGTACGATTTTTGCGCCGGGAGTTTTGTATTCCGGATTGTTTTTCACTCTTTTGATTTGGAAGTATTTGAGGACTCTTTCGATAGGGTGAAAATGAGACTTCTTTTGGATTGAAATCTTTACTGTATCTTGTTTAAGAGGTGTTTTGAGATATCCACATTTTTTCCACCATTCCTGATTTTGGGCTTCAAATTGAGGGAAAATATTTTTCGGATCATAGAGCGGAATATTATGCGAAAAAAGATAGGCGGCGTATTCATCTTTTTCTACGATTTCGAGTGCATCTTCTGTGATGAAATGATTGGGGCAGATCATGCCATCGTGATGATGGGGCTTGGCGAGCTGATTGAAGAGCTTTAAGACTGCAAAAATAAAAAATCGGGCTGTCCAGATCTGACCGGATTTCGCAATTACAAAAATATCAATATCCGAAGTAGGTTTTGCATCTCCCGTGGCGATAGATCCTGACAAAAAAATAGCTCGCACACCAGGAAGGCGGCCTAAGACGTGGGCCCATTTAGTTGCTTTTCGGTGTAAATGCTCATTATTCATTCAGTCATATTGTAGACCGAAGAATCAAAATTAGCGACTCGCGAGTAATCGAGGGGTATCGATCGGTAAAAGAGTGGCATCAAACAGGACTCCCTGAACGAAGTCTGTATATCGCTTGTTCGTTTGGAATTCTCTTCCGTCAAAGACAAACTCCTTCATAAAGAGGTATTTCTTGCTGAGATGGGCAGATCCTTTCGAAATTTCCCGAAACTTTTCTCCGTGAAATCGGTAAAAGAGGTAGCTTTCTGCGAAGTCTTCAAAAGCATTGCTCATGGCATATCCAGAGACGAAATCATTTCTTGTTGTTCCGGCGAGACGTTTATCCGTCGTAGTCCAACAAATTTCATAAAATTTTACACTTGGATCATCACTCAAAAATGTCGTGCTTTTGTCTCGAAATTCAGTGGGCGTTCCGGTTTTTCCTTGTAATAATCCCAAATCAACGACATGCCCCATCTCATGTACAAAGACAGAAGATAATTCGTCATTGTCATCGATGGGTTCAGTATTGAGGATGATTTTTCGGGCATTCGCTAATCCCCGGGAAACGTGATTTTTCTTTCGTACTTCAAGTGATTGCAAGGCATCTGTATGTTCTTTTGGAAGGGAAAGGAGTGATGCTTGGAGATTTTTTCTGATATCGAGAAGCGCTTTTTTGTCTTCTTCTGTTTTTCGGAAATTTTGCGCAGAAAAGTGACCAGTCCAGGGAAGCTCTACGCGAGGAAAAGGCTTTACACTTGTGGTTGTGAATTTTTGTCGAGATGTTTGTGTCTCTCGCATCGTGACTCCGGCTACTGAGTGGTAGGCAGAGGTATCTTCAATAGGAGTGAAGAATGTGTAAATATGAAGTAGGAGTGCGAAAAGGGTCATAAAAATACGCAAAAAGGATAAAAATCTCTCTTTGTGTATTTATTTTCATTTAATCTTTTAAAATATTTAATCAAAAAAGTCAACTGAATTTTTTAAATCAGGGAGTGATTATCTGCACCGAGAAAAAATTTATGATAAGCTGAGCGAAAGCGAATTTTTTGCATTAAAAAAAATGAAAGACAAAAAGAATTTTACGGTACGAATGGGCTTATTCCTTATTTCTGGAATGATGGCTCTTTTTTCTGTGCCGACATTAGCCGCGAATTGTTCCATCAAGGGAGATGTGGATTGTCGATTGGATGCGGCATGTGAATGGAACGATAGTTCGAAAATTTGTGAAGTGCGGACACAGGCTCGATGTGACCAAATTGCCACAGTGCATTGGGATTCGGCGGCTGGAGAATGTGTAAAAGGATTTGATCCGAATGTGACAGCAACGGAGAATGTATATCGTGAAGCAGAGGCCGGAGATCCAGGAGACTGTGCTCGATTTACAGAATCCGAATGTGAAACAACGGGAGGCTCTTATTGTAAATGGAAAAGTATAAGTAAGCAGTGTGTGAGTGCGAATGCGGATTTATGTGATTTACAAACGGATGCGACTCAGTGTGATAGTTTGAACCAGTGTTTTTGGGATGATACCCAGTCAAAATGTTTGAGTAATTTATTTGGAATCGGGGAAGGCGCTGATGAGCGAGAAGCAGACTGTAATCTTTTGGAGCAGGAACAATGTGCGATCAGTGAGATGTGTACATGGGAAAAACGAAATGATGAAACGGTTGAGCTGTGTCATGCCAAAAAAGGATTTCTCGGTATTGGGACGGGGAAAAATAAAGAAGCGCGTCGATTGTGTGAGGAGGCTCTGGAAATGTTGCAGGTGCCAAACCTTACCGCAGGAGAACAGGCTATGTATGAGGATCAACAGCAAACATACTGTAATGAAAGTTTGTATATTGATACCTATCAAGGGCCGGTATTTGGAGGTCCGGGATTGAAGGCCGGAGCACAAATGTCAGGAAGCTATTTGGATGCTTCTATTTCCAAAGAACGAAGTCTTCCAAAATTAGCGATCGCATGGACACGATTCTTGCTTCAGATTGGAGCGGTGTTGGCGGTGATTGCTTTTATTACAGCTGGAATCTTTTATGTTACAGACTTCGGGGATGGCTCTCGGGTCGAATTGGCAAAGAAAATTATCATTTGGACTGCCGTGGGAATCATCCTGATTATGGGATCCTATGCGATTGTGAATACTCTCATGAAGGCTCGATTTGGGGATACCGATCGAGGTGCTGTCGTAGGGCAGCAACAGACGACATTGATAGATCTTTCTAATATTCAATAAAAAAATCCGAGCGAAATACTCGTTCAAAAATAAATATACTCAACATTTCTCAAACATGAAAAAACTCTTTCTTCTCGCGATCGGACTTCTGTGTGTGACTTCCCTGGGAAGTGTTCATGCGGATATTTGGGATGAGGTTGCCAATATTGGATACGGAGTGGGGGACGCAGTTGGAAATGCCAATGAATGGGTTGGAGATCGAAGTCGTGAATCACAAGAATGGCAAATCGAACAAGAGTACAACCAACGACCGGTGTCTGAACGAGATTTGAGTTACGAAGAATGGAAAGAATTAAAGGGGTATACCACCCGAGGAGGAGCGATGCTTCCTCAGGGAGATTTTTCAGTGACAGATTATCGACAGGATTTTGGATCAGAAATCGGAGAAAATGATTCTCTCCGTTCTTATATGAAGAAAGTGATTAACTTTATTCTCTCTTTCTTGGGAATTATTGCGACCGCGATGCTTGTGTATGCGGGATATCTTTATGTAACTTCAGGAGATGGAGATGGAGCAGAGAAGGCAAAGAAGATTCTTATTTATGTGGCGATTGGGATTATTATCATTCTTGCCTCTTACGCGATCGTAAACACGCTCATCCGAAATGCAGGACGGGAAGGATATGATGATCGATGTGGAGTGATTGATAATCAACCGGACTGTGACGCCCAGACGAATTGTATCTGGACAGAAGGGGTTTGTGAGACCCGGGATTTTGAGCGAACCGATGGAATGGCCTACGGAATGCAGGGAACAGTTGGTGTGGAAGGGCATTATTATCGAACAAATGGAGGATATATTGCTCCGGTAGGAGAAACATTGACCTTCACGGTTCAGTCTCCAGAGGTAGAAAGCGGAAACTGGGATGTGGGTGATGGTGCTTTGCACCCGATTACAGAGCCATTGTCTGTGCCATTTTATGATGTCGGGATGCGTGTTGTCCGCGGAAGTGGAGTCAGTCAGAGTGGGGAAACCTTTGGTGTGAGCGAGGTAATATTGGTTGGAGATCCGATCAATCCTCGATTTACTATGCCAAGCGTGGCAGGATTTGGATCTCCGGTAGGGGTACAAGATAACTCTACAACTCCTCCACGAGGAGGATCGATCGTCGGATATGAATGGGAATGTATTTCCCCAGACGGGACAGTTGGAGGCGGATCTTGTCCTGATATGTCAAACTTCCAGAAGCAATTTAATATGGTCTTCTCAAACGAAGAAGAAGGAGAATATACTATCCGTTTGACTGTGACTTCATCTCTCGTGGATGAGGCTGGATCACCAGCGACCGCTACGACAGAGGATACAATCTGGGTCTCTGCAGACGGAGGAACGACTTCAAGTCTGGCAGCTCAATTTAGTCCGAATAAATCTTCACTCTCTCTTGGAGAAGAAGTGGTCGCAGATGCGACTTATTCTCGAGGAGCCGTAGAATATCAATGGGAATGTTGGAAGGGATATCCAGGAAATGATTCCGCAGAAGATAATGCTTGTCCATCTGTGTCTGATTCTTGGAGTGATAATACTTTTGAAGCTTTTTCATTTGAAGGATTGTCTGGAGAGGAGACAGACCAAAAATACACCGGAGAATACTACATTTCTCTTACGATTCGTGATGCAGATGAAAATGAATCTTCAACCGTCCACAAAAAAATTATCGTGCTTCCGGCCGTACCATCAGATCGACCAGCGGCCCGAGTTCGATACAAAGTAACATTGCTCGATCAACTGAATAACCTTTGGAAAAGTTTGAAGGCGCAATCTATCTCCAATACAAGCACAGGAGATTCTGAGGATATTTATCCGAGTCAAACCATTGAGATCCGACGGGGACAAAAAATAGAGTTTGAAACGTATATGCCGAAAAGTTCTCCTTATCAATCTCTCCCCTACACAGTGACATGGTGGTGGAACGGGAATGTTATTGGGTCTCAGCCACCAGAAGGCATCGAGAATTATGTTAAAAGTCATCAACTTAAAGTCGTGGTGGCGGATAAAAACGATCAGAATAAAAAAGACACCCTTCTTTTTAATGTAAAGGTGAAAAATAATCTCCCACAGGTAAAAGTGACGAAAGTAGAGACGTGGGAAGATGATCCTGCTATCCCCTTAGCCTATGCACGAGTTTCTGTAGAGGCAAATGATGATGCGGATGGCGCCTTTGGAGGGATTCAAGCTTATAAAATTGAGGCACGAGAGGCGGGACGATACCTAACAATGGACTATGTGCCAACAGATAAAGAGGAAATTGAAACACTCATTAATCTTTCTCCATATCCAGGGCCTCGGGCATTTGTATTTCGAGCAACGGCTACAGATACCGATCATGAATCTGACTTTGATCAGACGTCAGTGATGACGATTGATGTACCATATGTGGATAGTCCAACTGTGACTTTCACTGCATCAAAAACGTATGCTCATACAGGAGAAGAACTATCATTCTACCCAAATGCAACAGGATTCCCAGAGGGAGAAGAAATTACCTACACTTGGTATTGGGGAGACGGAGATGAAACAGAAACGACTGACGATGCAGTGGATCACACCTTTGAAAAATCTGGAAATAGACAGATTCGTGTTGTTGCAACCTCTGAAACTGCAGAAGCAGAAGCGGTGAAAATGATGAATATCGTGAGTCCATTCGGAACCGGAGAAGGAAATCGACCTCCGACTGTAGAAATCACCGGAATGGCTCCTGGAAATACCGGAGATACATCTACCATCTTTACTTTCTGTGTAGACGTAAATGACCCAGATGGAGACGAGCTTACCTACACATGGAATTTGGGAGATGGAAACAAAATGAACGTTAAAAATGTTGGATATCAATATGAAAATCCAGGAACATACATTGTTTATCTCACCGTATCGGATGGACAATATTCTGCGACAGATAATCAGACTATTCGAGTGGTTTCGCTGGGAGATGAAATTCCACCAAGCGAAGTAGAATACTGTGAAGCATCAGGAGACAGTGTCTTGGGAGACAATGTTGCGATTGGGGCTTTTGCTAACAACTTGGAAAGTTTCGAAGATGAATTGTCTTATCGAGAAGGATTACTTCGAGAAGCATTAGCCGATGAGACAGATCCTGAAGCACAAGCAGAAATCCAGGCATGTATTGCTACTTCAGTAGAAACACAGGCAAAAATCCGAGAACTTTCAGAAGAGCAAGACCCGATGGCACAACAAAAATTGAATGATGAAATTACAGAATTGTTGAAGAAACTTCATGCGTGTGATCCAACGGTTGACGATCGATTTGTCACCGTGCGAGGGACGCCAGAAACGACATTCTTCTTTTATGGATACGCTCCGACGAGTGGAGATCGACCACTGATCTTTAAATGGGAAACGGAAGACGGACAACATTTTGTCGGACAGGATATTTCTACGAAATTCCCAAATCTTGGAATTGTTGAGGTAAATATGATTGTATCAGATGGAGTAGCAGAAGCCACCGCGAGTCTGAATGCAAAAATCGAAGAAGTAAGCGATCTTGAAAAATCAGCAAATCTAGGAGCTGAAGTGATAGATCTTTCTCAACCTCCACAAAAAACAGAGACGGAAGTTGCTCCACAACCCCAAGAACCAGAACCTGCAATGGAAAGTTCTTCTCCAAAAGAAGCTCCAGCGATGGGAGTATAAGAAGCTCTTAAGTTGTATGAATTCTTTCTTTTTCTCACCATAAAAAATGGCGGATCAAAACCCAAACACACAAATACAAAACCCTGAAGGAGGAAATACTCCTGTTCAACCTCCTGCCCCAGAGGGGACTGAGCCGGTCCAAAATCAGGAAGAAGTGGTTATTCCACCGAAGCCTGAGACGGCACCAGTGGTAGAAGCACCTGCTCAACCTCCAGCACCGGAAGAGCCTTCTTCTGATGAGGATGATGACGATAGTTCGGATTCAAACTCAGAGGCAGGGAGTAGCTCATCTGGGCGAAAAATATTAGTTGGTTT
The DNA here is from genome assembly GCA_050292255.1 of Candidatus Altimarinota bacterium. Lineage (GTDB taxonomy): Bacteria > Patescibacteriota > Gracilibacteria > UBA4473 > UBA4473 > JBNKLH01. The sequence continues at coordinate 8,533 of JBNKLH010000021.1, forward strand.
TGTAGCGACCGTATTGGGACTCTTTGGGATCTTTTATGGGATTTTCTTGTGGGGATTATTAGGGGGAAATCTTTCAAACCCTCTTTTTGAAGCGCTTGGTCTCCAGGCAGAACAGCTCAAAGCATTGCTCTTGAGCGTGACGTTATGGGTTTTTGGATCATTAGCCTTTATCTTTTTTCTCGCGTTCTTGATCAAGTTCTTCCAATGGGCGATGACCAAAAAGGAAGATATTCGGAGAAAGCAGTATATCAAACGTTCGGGAGTGAACTTGTTTTTATTCCTTTTATTGGCTGGTATTGGAGTGGGGTTATATGTATTGATTGATGGAGCAGCCGTGAAGCCGACCGTTGTCGACAAACGAGAAGAGTCGATGATTACGACAGATCCGGCAAATACAATCGGACTTACTTCTCCAGTAACGATTACGTTCGATATTGGAAAGAAACTCTACGAAAAGGTAAAACCTGAACTGGTTCGGCAAATCCAATGGGATTTTGATGCAGATGGACAAGTAGATGCTTCTGGCCCAAGTGTAACGTACCGTTTCCTCGATAAAGGGCTCAATCAAGGTCGCTTTAATGTGACGGCAACGGTGACGTATTTTTCACCACAGGCAAATGAAGAGAAAAAATTTATAGATACTCGAGATGTGATTATCTCGAATGAAGCCGTTCAGGCATCTATTACCGCTACTCCGGAGTCCGGACAAGGACCTATGTTGGTCGAATTTTCTGCGGAAAAATCAAAGGATCCAGACGGACAGATTGTTTTGTACGAATGGGATCTCAATGAAGATGGCGAGTATGAAATCTCAGGGCCGACAGAAACCACGCAAGAAAAGATCTATTCAAAGGTCGGAGAATACAAAGTAAAACTTCGGGTGACAGGAGGAAATAACGACTTTGCGATTGCAGAGCAAATCATCACCGTAAATCCACCAGCGGAAAAGATTCGTGCAGAAATTTCTTCTCTAGATTCTGCTTTTGAGGGGGTGGCGCCCATCACACTCACGATGACAGGAGATACTTCCTTTGCCAAAGAAAGCTCTATCGTGGAATACGAATGGAATATAGAAGGGGAACCAAAGTCTACTTTTGGACGAACGATCAAACGAACATTTAGTGATCCGGGAGAATACGAAGTAACACTTACTGTTACCGATCGGGAAGGACTCAAAGACCGAACAACACAAATGATCCGAGTCTATGAAAAACGAGAAATGGTACTCGTAACTTCACCTTCTCCAGAGAGAGAGTCAGGGATTTTACAAGGAGTACTCCCATTTGAAGTAACATTTGATGCCTCTCAATCAGAGATTCCTCGGGCAGTAGAATGGCGATGGGATTTCAATGGGGATGACGTGACAGATGCCTTTGAAGAAACGGTTCAACATGTTTTCCGAAAAGCGGGGACATTTACAACCAAACTGACCATCGTGGATGATAATGGAAATGAGTACGACACCACTCAAAATGTAGTTGTGACCGAGCCCGGTATGATGGCACGTGTTTCTGCGACGCCAGTGTCGGGGGTGGTCCCATTGAAAGTGACGTTTGATGGATCTGCTTCTACGACTTCAGAAGGAGATATTATTGACTTTATTTGGACGTTCCCAGGAGAAGATCCGGTTCATTATGGATCGAAGATTACATATGAATTTAAGCGAATTGGCGTCTTTACGGTTGGACTCACAGTATTGAATTCAAATGGAAAACGGGCTTCTACGGAAACACTGGTTTCTGTCCGTGCCAAAGATGTGACAGCGCAGTTTGAGACAAAAGTATCTGAAAGTAAAAAACAGACCATCCTTTTCGATCCGTTAAAATCTACCGGAGATATTCAAAGCTATTATTGGGAGTTTGGAGACGGGAAAAGTTCTCGAGAGGTCATGCCTGCACATACATACGAGCAAGCCGGGATTTATAGAGTAAAACTCAAAGTAACAGGGGCTAAAGGAGTTGTCGCCGAGACAGAACAAGAAGTCCGTGTCATGCCATCTACTGCTTAGTAGTTTTGACAAATTGTAAAAATAGTGTAAGAAGTCTATTGTGAAAAATGTAATTTCCATTTTTGGAGATGTGCAGATTTCCGGTAGATCTTTGAAATAGCGCGCAGAAATATTATAGATTGCGATTTCGTCTTCTGGAGGCGAGTTGGCAATTTATAGTATTAATCATTTAAAAATAGACAAGATTATGAAACAACAGGTAAGAATTGTATTTTTAATATTATTCGCAGGTCTTTTATTAAGTTCTTGCGAGAGTCGGGAACCGAGAGAAAAAATTGTCCCTGTTCGGAGCAACGGAGTCCAAACGGAAAACAAAAAAACAGGAGAAAAGATGACCATCGGGGCT
>JBNKLH010000022.1:0-10713 GCA_050292255.1 Candidatus Altimarinota bacterium
GACCCCGGGGTCTCCAACAAGCACGGGATTGTTTTTGGTCCGACGAGAAAGGATCTGGATCGTTCGTCGGATCTCATCATCCCGCCCGATAATCGGATCAATTTTTCCCTTTTCAGCGAGTTCGGTGAAATCCACACAGTATTTCTCAAGCGCTTCCAATTTTTCGTGTCCATCTGGACTGTCAACTTTCTCTCCTTGTCGCAAATCGTTCACCGCGTTTTCAAGAGATTTCTTCTCAATACCCAAAGATTCTAAGTCTGACTTCGCCGTAGAATTTCCTTCAAAAATGGCGAGCAATAAGTGTTCGAGAGACAAATAATCATCTCCAAATTTCTTTTGAATTTTCTCCGCATTCCGGATCACATCCGCAAAATCACGACTTGGATTTCGTGTTCCTCCTTCGACTTTTGGCATTCGATCGACTTTTTGTTGGAAAAAATCACGGATCGAGTTCGAACTCGAGTTTGAACTTACCTTATCCAAAATCTTCCGCGCGAAAGAGTTTTCATCTGCCAGCATCCCGAGGATCAAGTGATCCACCTCAATAGATCCCGATGACGCATCGTCTGCGATCTTTTGAGTTTCCGCAATGGAATGTGCCGCTGCCGTTGTCCATTTATCGAAGTTCATGGGAGAAATACAAAAATTAGCACTCCAATTGTACGAGTGCTAACTCTTTTGTCAAACAATCTTCCTTGCGTTCTAGCTTGGATCTTTTTCTTCCAAAATATCTACTGGAACAAATTTCTCCACGATCATGCTGGTCACCGGTCGCACATGAAAACGATTGGTATAATCCATCACCACATGATCCGTCCATGTGATCGTTTCTCCCGCTTGTACTCGATCATTTGGATTAAGCCCAAGACTCGGCATAATATTCTTAAGCACGGTCTGATCAACATTTCCAAAGGTTCTAAAGTATGATGTAAGCGCAGAAAGTTTCGTTCCTGAGTTTTTAGCACGATACGAGTATTGAACTTTCCCAACCACTTCCGCCGCATGTGTCACCGGACGCAATTCTTTGATTGCATCTAATTTATTCGCATATCGTTGGTACATAGCAGGTCCACTATTTTTGTGTTTAGCGGCATCCAAGTACTCTGAATATTTATACACAAAGGTAATCAATTTCTTTTTCCCTGCGGTTTTCCCAAGGTTGGAATACAACGCATCCAAATGTGCTTTTGAAGGAGATCCATACATGATATGTCCGTCTTTTTCATGGAAAGAAGAAATATTTTGTTTCGCTCTATAAACCATGTTCATCCGAGGAGAACTTGAAAGTTCCCACGTATTTCGACCTCCGATCAGATCACTCAATGGGGTTTGTCGTTTACTGAAAATATCCGAAGCCGCGATCGCCGCAGTACAATCCCCTTTCGCAATTCCCAATTTTTTCGTATTCAAACGAGCTGCATAACTCTTAATCAAGTCATATTCTGACTGACTCAAAGTTGTTTTTTCGAAGTAATTTCGAACAGAAAGAGCGGTAACGGGTTTTTCGAATACAAAATTCACCCCTTTCTCCAATCGGGCATTATCGACCATTCGTTTCATCCAGTTATAGAAAGCTTTGTTTTGGCCTTTCTCGTTTGTGTATTTCTTTGAAAGTGGAGTTTCTGAAAATTTTTGAATCGCCATCAAATTTGCCTCATATAACGTTTTTCGTGATTCCTGATCAGACGGAATTTCGAAGAGATCCAAAATATCTGTCAAATATCCTGATATCAAAGCACTTCGGACCTTTTCCACAGGAAGTGATGTCACTTTATTTTCCACATACGCAGAAAGTAAGGACTCGGTAATTCCAATGATCTCAAGTTTAATTTGAGACAGAGACATAAACTCTTCTTTTACACGTTTTTCCGCACTTGGGATCGCATAGTTTCCTTCTGGATCATAGAGTCCCGTCATCCCACGAAGCATATAGTTCATTTTGTACACCCCTTTCGTCGGATCATCATCCAAACCATTAAATCGATCCAACATCGGGATATTATATGGCTGAGCGTCCATCTTCTTCGTGAGATCTTTCATAAATTTCGTATACGTCTCCGTATTTGATTTGGTAGCATCTGCAGAAAATCCTCCCACCTTGATTTCTTCTTTTACTTTTTCAAGCTTTGTTTTGTCATATCCTGCTTTTTTGAGCCAGTTTTGAAGTCCATTTGGATCTTTTCCTCCTTCTGTCACCGCAATACAGTGATCTACGATTTCATTGGTCGCACTTCGCCAGACATTCAACATTTTTTGGTCTTGGATTTCTTCTCCTTTTTCTTTCAGGATTCCCATTTTATCAGCCAAGAAAACCGTTCGATCATGATTCAAGACTTGCGCCACTCGGAAAGGTCCTCCTCGATTATAAGATTCGGCCAATACCTGAGCTCGGAATGATCCATATTTCTTGTCATTTGAGAAATCAAAATCCCGATCCAATCGTTCATTTACCCGTTTGTAGTTCATCTCATTTTGCACGGTCGCCATAAGGAAATTAATCCGGTGATATTCATGAAAAATATTTCCCAAGAAATCTTTAAAGTCTTCATCCGAAAGTTTTCCTTTTTCAAAACGTTCCCGGGCGTTTTTTATTTTCCCAATCCCCACAACGGTTTTGGGATCAAGGTATTCGGGCATATTCTTACTTATAAACAAAACTTTATCGTCAAAGGCTTTCAAGTTTTCTTTTATGTATCCATCGATTTTCCCATCTTTATCCAAATGCACACGCACTTGCATCATTCCATGACTATCCACTCGCCAGTCATCGACTTTATCCGAAAGTTCTGTCCATCCCCAATCATCAAATTTGTCGGAGATCACATCCAACCAAGAATCCATCCGTCGTCCGATTTCTTTTCTTTCTCGACGAGACGGCACCATAAATGGAGCCTTGTGATACCAAGATTCTGTATCGCTTGCTTGCTCGTTTTGGTATTCCTCCAATAAAGCGGTCGCCACGACATAGTTTCCGCCCGTAACCAAAAATACTTGTTCATGCGTCATTGGGAATCCTTTTGGGATCGCCATTTTTTCAAACACTTCTTTTGCCGACATGTTTGCCAGATCCAGCTTTTCCAATTTTTCTTTTCCCTGTTCTAGTTCCTTAGAAACCTCTTCTGGCTCTAAATCTTCAATATCTACGCCGACTTTCCCTTCTGCCGATCCTTCACTTTTTTCTTTTTTCTCCTTTCCTTTTTTGTCTTTTTCTGGACCTTTCGTTTCTTTTGGGGATTCTTTTTTCTTGGAATCTTTTTCTTCTTTTACAATCTCCGGTTTTTCATCTGAGATAAGCACCGTCTTTTCATTTTCAACGGTTACAAAATTCCCTGGCGCAGACAGCACATTTGCATATCCCATTGGGATGTCTTCTCCATTTTTGATCTTTTCTGCTAAGGGTTTAGAAATATGCCAACTCGCTGGATAGTCATTCGTATCAACAATACGGTTCCAGTTATCGATTTGTTTTTGGGACACCATTCCTTTTCGATATCGAGCTTTGGCTTCATAAAGATTGCTCAATTTCAACAATCCTGCTTCTGCAAACCCGAGCGTAATCGCACTCACAGAATCCTTTTTTTGAACCACACGGACGTTTACCAATTCTCCTTTCAGTTCTTTGAGATCAACATGTGTCCCAATCGTAGCTCCTAACTTGTTTTGTTCTTCCCGAGAATAGTCGAGTGCCTGACCGGCCTCTATCTCATTAAGCTCTTTGGCTGTTTTTGCCTTTTCTGTCTTGTTATCGACAGGTTGCAAGAAAATATATCGTGCTGTCTTTCCGAAACCGAGTGAAGAAATAAATTTCATAGTTCACAAAAAATCTCATGATTATATCATAAGAATGCGTAAAAATCAATATTTCAAGGTATATAAAAAAACGACGAGAAAAGAATTAAAAGGGTTCGTCGTTTTTTTAGGACTTTTATGCCCTTAATTTTTCACGAATAGCATCCATTTGGTTTTCCAGCTCCTGTATTTCACTCTGGATTTCCTTAACTTTATTTGCACCTTCTTTTAGTTTTTCAATATCCTGTTTTACATTTTCTGTATTCACCTGCGCATCTTGCTTCATGCCGGCCAAAAACTGCTGTTTTTCTGCTAGATTCTTTAAACCATTACTAAATTCTTGCATAGCCATAAGTTCCTGAGTCCCCTGTCCACCTTTTTTCATTAAAGCCATGTTTGCCTCAAAAGTCGTTTTTCTCAGTTCCTGTAGCTGTTTTTTCTGCTCTTCAAGAGCCGTTAATTGTTTTTCGAGTCCCTCTTTGTAAAAATCTCGTTCTTCTGTCGGATTTGAATCCGAACTCTCATAAGAAGCCGATCCTCCGACAAACTTTCCAGCAAGCCAAAGAACACTAATTATCAATAGAACAACTACAACTAAAACAGCAATAATACCAAATACAGGCATTTCACCCATTAATAAAATACTAGATTTTTCCATGTCTAAAAATTTAAATTTAACATTGAACCTGTTCCAACTAAATGTTGGAACCTCCCTGCCTTCTTAGATATAAAAAGCAAAGCGGGTCCAACATTTCCCTCTCTTTTCTCGTCGATCTATCAAAGAACGAATCTGATTTTTCCACAAAAAATCTCAGGAAAAACTCAGATTACGCGCGCTTTTTAATGAATTCCTCCAACAATGTCAACAAGAAATAAAAACCAAAAAAATCAAGGAGCTATTTCTCCCGTTTATGTCTAAAATGTATCTGATTAAAATTCATGCACTACGACTTTTCCTTTCGTCTGCGAATCCTCAAGATTTTCTTTGGAATCATATTCCTCATTTTCGTGGGACGATTATTTGAATTGCAGGTTATTCGAGGAGAAGCCTTTGAAGAAGAAGCCCGTGCCCAACACGAGCAAAAATCCGTGATCGAAGCTCGTCGGGGAAAAATATTGGCTCACAAAAACCAATTCACCAACGAGTATGTTCCTTTGGCGACGAACCAAACCTTATCAATGGTTTTCATCGATCCATTGATTTTAGCCTATCCAAAACTCAACCCAAAAGAACCACTTGAAACCCAAGAAAAAGGAAATCCTCGACTCGCGGCTAAGCTCCTCGCTCCACTCCTCATCCATGCTCACTGTGACATTATTGACGGATGTACGTCTAAACTCGACGAAACTACGCGGACACCACTCGAAGAAAAGCTCATCATGACTTATGAGCAGGAGCTTGCAAAAACGTTTGAAGAAACCGAACGAACACGAGTGGTTCTCCAGACAGATCTATCCGAGGCGAGACAAATTGAAATCCAACGCTTAGCCCTCTCAGGAGTACGTACGATGAACGGAAATGTCATCGCCAACCCGACACAGATCATTGATCCACATGGAGCGGCTGTAGAGCTTTCTCCTCTCCTGGGAGTCGATGTGGCCACTCTCGAACGAAACCTCCAAAGACGTCCAAAACGATATATTGAAATAGCACACAAAGTAACGCCTGAAATGTCTAATGCAATCTGGGATCTCAAAAACGACCCACAATATTATCACATATTGCGGGGAGTACAGCTTCGTGATGAACACTGGCGATTTTATCCAGAACGAACGCTCGCGGCACAACTCGTTGGATTCGTTGATTCTGATGGAGTTGGACAATACGGGATCGAAGGACGGTTTGACGGAGAACTCGCCGGAGAAAAAGGTCTTATCTCGGGAGCCATCAGTGCGGGAGGGAAAAGTCTTCTCAAAAACCTCGGGATCCAACGGGCTCAGGATGGATCTGATGTCGTGCTGACTATTGATCGGGTAATTCAGGATGCGGTAGAAAATATTCTTGCTACAGATGTAGAACGATTTGATGCCGACTTTGGACAAGCCATTGTGATCGAACCCCAAACGGGGAAAATTCTCGCCATGGCACAAGCGCCAACTTTTGATCCCAATGAGTTCGGAGATGTCTTCACCACTTACGAAATTCCACAAGAACAGGAAGAAGAAGATCGAGAAGATGAAAAATTCAACCAACGTATTCCGACCATCATCAGTAATGGAAGCTTTTATCGATACTTTAATTCTTGGGGACCAGAAGTATTCCGAAACAAATGTATCGCCGATGAGTATGAGCCAGGATCCGTTATCAAAGCGTTTACTATGGCCGCTGCACTAAACACAAATGAAGTCCTTCCCTACACCACGTATGACGATTATGGACCGATCGAAGTAGAAGAATACAAAATCCGTAACTCGGATGGAAAATATCTCGGAGAGACAACTATGTTGGATGTGATCAATCGATCATTAAATACCGGAATCGCCTTTATTACGAGAAAGATGGGACCACAAATGGTCTACGAATATTTTAAGAAATTTGGATTTGGAGAGTACACAGATATTCCGCTCGATGGAGAGGCTCAAGGGCAGATTGAATTTTGGAAAGATTGGAGTGCGTCCGAGCTTATCACCCGTGGATTTGGACAGGGTATGACCGCCAGTCCGATTCAAGTGGCGATTGCATTCTCCAGCCTGGCCAATGGTGGATATCTCATGAAACCTTTATTGGTCGAAGAAATTCATCACCGAAACGGCGACACAGAAACCTTTGAATCCGAACGCCTTCGACGAGTGATCTCTGAAGACACCTACCACACGATCAAAGCCATGCTTCTCCAATCCGTGGACAAAGGAATGGCGCGTGGAGCCAGAGTCTACGGATACAGCGTTATGGGAAAAACCGGAACTTCCCAGACCTACCAAAACGGAAAAGCTCTTACTGGAGAAGGGACGACGATTGCGAGTTTTGCTGGATTTGGGCCGATGGAAAACCCGAGATTTGTAATCCTCGTCAAGCTGGACTACCCAAAGACATCTCAATGGGGTTCTGAAACCGCGGCAGGAACTTTCCGAAAGATTGCTGAATTTTTATTCGAATACTTCCAAATCCCACCCGAAAAATAATGAAGCACAACAAATACGCACAAACGACCCAATCGCGACTTGATCTCCATGGGATGACCTCTTGGGAAGCAGAAGAAGCGATAGAGGATTTTCTCGATGAATGCGTTTCAAATGGGTATAAAAAAGTTCAGATTATCCCGGGGAAAGGGCTCCATTCGGCAGAAGGTCCTGTTTTGCAGGGAGTGGTCAAAGACATTCTTACCGAACGAAATATTCGTTTTTCCCGGGCCAAAATAAACGATGGAGGCACCGGTGCCATAGATGTATTTTTGTAAACAACTCCTTCCTTCTCTATACTTTGATATGAAATAAATTCCTGCCCTATGCCTACTCCCAATATTGCCAAAATTGTTGAAAATCAACGAAAATATTTCCTCTCCGGAGAATCCCGTGATATTGCATTTCGAGTAGCACGACTAAAGTTATTGAAACAAAAAATAGAAAAATGCCAGCCTCAAATCATAGAGGCCTTGAAAAAAGATCTCCGAAAATCAGAGTTTGAATCCTACGCCACAGAGATTGGAAGTGTTTTGGAAGAACTCAACTTCGTCATTAAAAAACTTCCCAAATGGGCCCGCGCCAAACGAGTCAGAACTCCATGGATCTTGCTTCCAGCTGTGAGTAAAATCTACCGAGAGCCCTACGGAGTAACCGCTATCATTGCCCCGTGGAACTACCCTTTTCAGCTTTGCATGCAGCCTCTCATTGGAGCGATTGCTGGAGGAAACTGTGCTATTTTGAAGCCTTCTGAATACACGCCAAATACGGCCGCCCTGATTCAACAAATGATGAATGAGACGTTCGATACAGATTTTGTGGAAGTCATACAAGGGGGCCGCGAAGTAGCCACCGAACTCTTGGCCCAAAAGCTCGACATGATCTTCTTTACCGGAAGCACAATGGTGGGAAAAATCGTCATGGAGGCCGCCGCAAAAAATCTCACCCCCGTGGTGCTTGAGTTGGGAGGCAAGAGCCCGACGATCATCGATAAAACCGCAAACCTTTCTGATGCCGCCAAAAAGATCACATGGGGAAAATTTCTAAATGCCGGACAGACCTGCATCGCTCCAGATTTCGTATATGTGGAAGAATCGATTAAAAATGAATTTCTCGGTCATATGGAACACTGGATTCATAAATTTTTTGGTCCAGAACCCCAAAAAAGTCCCGATCTTCCACGCATTGTGAGCGAACGACATTTCGATCGGATTACAAAATTAATGGGAAAAGGCCACATCATTTTGGGAGGCCAAACGGACAAATCCGACCTTTATATCGCTCCGACTGTGATCGATGACGTCACTTGGGATGATCCTGTTATGAAAGAAGAAATCTTTGGGCCGATACTGCCAGTAATAACCTTTACCAATGTAAATGAGGTTATAAACACGCTCCAACAAAAACCGAAAGCGCTCGCCTGTTATATCTTCTCAAAAGAGAAACGATTTCAAAAACAGATCATTCGCCATCTTTCCTTTGGAAATGGGTGTGTAAATGATGTCATTATCCAACTCGGAAATTCAAATCTCCCATTTGGAGGAGTCGGAAATAGCGGGATGGGATCCTATCATGGACGACATAGTTTTAAATCCTTCACGCACGAAAAATCCATCCTCAAAAAATACGGATCTTTGCATCTTCGAATCATCGCCCCTCCGTATTCTGAACGGATGCTCGATATTCTAAAGAAGATTTGGAAATAAGATAATCACCAACCTCGCAAAGCCATACCAACTGCCTCATTGAGCTGTCGGTCGATTTGTTCTTTTCGTTCTTCTGGTGTCGGGTCAGATACTTCTTTGTCTGGCTCGATTCCTTTTTCGTGAATCCATCGACCTTTTGGGGTCAACCATTTAGCAACGGTGAGTTTCAACATTCCCCCGTTGATATAACTCGATACACTTTGCACGGTTCCTTTTCCAAGCGTTTTGGTTCCAACGGTTCTGGCCCGTCCGGTATCCTGAAGCATTCCAATGAGTATTTCTGATGCAGATGCCGTTCCGCCATTTTGCAAGATAACTATATTTTTTTGATCCGCTAATACTCCTTCTTTTTGGGCAACAGATTCCCGTGTTGACTCCTTATATTCGACGACTGCCACCAACTCTCCATTGTGAGTGAAGAACTCTTCTACTTCTTTGGCTACATTTAGATATCCTCCTGGATTGTTTCGAAGATCAATCACCAGCCCAGATGGATTTTGAGCGACGATTTCTGCCACATATTCTGTGAAAGCTTTGGTGGTATGATTATTAAATTGGTGAATCCCCAGTACTGGAATTCCACTTTGCCATTTCAATGTCACAGCAGGAACCGTGATCTCTCCGCGTGTTACTGAAATCTTTTTTTCAAACCCATTTCGAAGAACGGTTAAAACAACTTCTGTCCCCGCTGGCCCTTTTATTTTTTTGATAATCTCTTGGAGATCCAATCCAGCAACCGGGTTTCCGTCTACTCTAGTCACGATATCCTTTGCAAAAACGCCAGCCTTTTCTGCAGGCGACCCAACGATCGGAGCGCTAATCATAAAGTCTCCATCAATCATTTCGACATAGGCCCCAATTCCTTCAAATTCTCCACTCAGATCATCCTCAAACTTCTCAGAATCCTCGGGTTTCACATAGCTTGAATACTTGTCTCCCAAGGCTTTTACCATTGCGGCAATAGCACTGTTATACATTTCTTTTTTTGTATCCTCTGTCAGATCATCTGAAAATCGATACTTGCTCGTCACATCATCAAACACCTGATCCAAGAGCAATTTTTCCAACGTTTCTCCTTCAAAATCATCAACCCCAGGCAATGAGGAATCATCAATAACTTGGATCTGCAATCCGCCCGTTGATTGTGGGACCTGGGTGTATTTGTTTTTAAAACTCTGAAACAACGTTCTTTTAGAATACAACGGATTCTCTGGAGCCAGCCGTGATTGCTTCTTGCCTACGGTATTCCATCGATACAACCAGTTAATCAATTCTCGTCGGGTAATAGCCTCATCCAACTTCAATGGATCCAGATCAATGTCTTCTAAAATCTGAGAAGCGTATGCCGTCTCCATGTATCGCAAACCATTCGTCCGATCGGTTCCTTCTGGGAGCTTGTCTCGAAAGGCCTGCGTAATTCGACGTGGCGGGACTAAATTTTTAAGTTTAATAATCGCCTCGAGTGTTTCTAAACGGGTAATTTCCTGTTCTTCATCAAAAATAGAGCTATCTGAGATAAATCCATCCGCAATAGCCTTCAAAAGAAACGGCGCAAATGGATCTGATTCTCGAATATTAGAAGGTAAAGCAATTTCCATCAGTTCTGGATGTGGTTCTTCTGGATCAAAACCATCCTCCCGCAATAGTACCTCCCAGAACATTCGTGCCGGCACAGCCGCTTCTGGTCGAAAAAAACCGTCTCCTTCCAAGACCCCTTTTTCAATAAAGAAATTTACGGTCTGCTCTAACTGAGATCCGGATCGGACATCTCGATAGGCGTTGACAACTGAAGTCCCAAAAATCCCCACCAGAAAAAACCCACACAATAAAGCGGAAATCCGGAATACATTTATATTTTTTTTCATATATTTTTTTGTCAAAAGCCCTCCAAAATCTAATCCAAAAAACGGGCGAAGTCAAAAGCTTCGACGAAGAAATTTCGTTGACTGTGACAGAAGAAATCTGCTATTTCACTCTTCTCTTCTTTGGAGAAACATGCTAAAAACATCATGATGAAATCCGTCTTGCTATTGGGAGGATCTGGTTTACTCGGAAGCGAATTCCGAGAGGTCTTTGATAGAGAAAACATCGAGTATAT
>JBNKLH010000023.1:0-10664 GCA_050292255.1 Candidatus Altimarinota bacterium
TCTGGATTTTAAAAAGTGTATTTCTGGGAAGTGGGCCTGATGGAACTTTTGGTACGGCCGATGATCGAATTGGGATCGGAGAAGCGCCGAGTGCAGGATTGAAATTAGATGTAACCGGACGAATTGGGGCAGAAGCATACTGTGATGAAGATGGAAATAACTGTTTTACAGCGGATTCGGTTGGAACAGGAGGTACTTCTGGATCAGGAGCCGGAGGAGTTTTTGTTGGAAAAACAACCATTGGATATGTAGGAGGACTTACATTTCCAGGTGGATTTCAAGGATATGATGCGGCAAATAAAATTTGTGATGTAGATTTCACAGGAAGTCATTTCTGTACACAAGCAGAACTTATTTTAAGCGTGAATGAAGTAGACATTTCTGGATGGACGGGAAGTGTTTGGATCTCTGCAGGAGGGGCTAAATATTCGCCAGCTCCTATCCCCGTGAATGACTGTAAAGGATGGACTCATGGAACGGCAGGAGATTATCTGGGGAATTTCTGGATGATGAATCCTGATGGAGGAGGTCAAGGAGGGGTCGGACACTGTGCCAACCAACTTCCATTAGCGTGTTGTAAATAATTATGAGTCTAAAAGATAAAAAAGTTATGATGAAAAAACTGATTCTCAGTATTGCGATTATCACTCTCAGTGGGACAGCTATGGCTCAACACTGGGTCAAAAATCATGCGCAATGTGAAACAGAATACCAATCACAAAACTGTGCGTTTACAGGACAAGCGGCTTGTGGATATACGAGCAATACTTTGTACTGTGCTTATTCTACAGATGTTAATAATGCAATCCCTTCGGCGAGTTCTTCTGTAAACTCTACGATCCGAAACAGTTCACTCGGAGGGGGATATGTATTGGATTGTTTGGCGAGTGCAACGACTTGTTTGCCATGGGAATGTCAGGCAGACAGTTCTTGTATTTCTCAACAACGAGCAACGACCTGTTTAGCCGATAGCAATAACTTTACATGTGGATCATGTTATGCGAACTATTACGATTGTAATACAACTAATCCAACATGTGAGGTTCACACAGGAGATAGTGGGCCATATCCTCATACAGCATATTCAGGAGGATGTGCCTCTACGGGATCTAGTGGAGTAGGAAACGTTCAATGTTCTTCTTATTGGTTGGCCTGTGATGGGTCTTTGACCGATACGGATGGATGTGAAATCCCAGGAGGACAAGATTACAACTTGAATACAAAATACAAAACGACTTGTGGAACAAGTACAAACGGACAACTTGAATGTCAGTCTGCGAACCTCGACTGTACAGGTGGAGGAGTAGGAGGTGGTGATCAAACCGCTTTCAACATTGGATCTACCGGAACCGATGGATGTGAAGTAACGAAAAATGCGACTCCATTCCTCGAGAACGGATTCCAAGCAACAGACCATTTGGTATATGGAACGGTTTGTGGACAATCAAACGCAGTGTGTGAAGTAAATCATTGTGTGAGTCCTGGAGAATCCATGACGATTGATGGATGTCACTCTCCAGCGGGAAGTTCTTGTACTTTGCCAGGAGGGATGCCAGGAGCGTGGCAATTTGATTCTCAAACATCATGTACTTGTGTAGAAGCCGATCCAGAATATTTTGAAACCGGTGGTTTTGAAAACACACGAGCGAATCGATATTACACCTCAAATCCACTTCTCTGGGGAGAACAACTCGGAGATGGAGAATTGATTGAAATCATTAGTACGTACACTGATGGAGGAGGATTCCGAGTATTGAATAATGGATCTATCGAAGTGAGTGATGACAATGGAACGACTTGGGTTCCTTTAGCTGATGCAGCTGGAGATAACCTGGGAGATCATACCGCGACAGAAAACCTCCAAATGTCGAATTTCTGGGTTTCAAATGATGGAGATGATGAAGGTCTTTACGTTGATGCCGATGGGAAAATCGGAGTAGGAACGAATACTCCTACAGCCGCCCTTGAACTGCCAGCAGGGACCGTTGATACCGCTCCATTAAAATTAGGAATTGGAGGAACTCTTTTGACCGCGGCAGAAAATGGGGCCATGGAGTTTGATGATGCAAATTTGTACTTCACAATTGCTGGGACGCGACACATTTTGGCGACTCAGGATTATGTAAACACTCAGATCTCTTCGATTTCAACGGATCGGATTGTTGCGGATGATTCGAGCGTGATCGTAGTGGATACGGGAGCCTCTGGAATTATTACTTTTTCTACAGATGGATCTGAGCAAATGCGAATCGATCCATTGGGAAATATTGGAATTGGAATGACAAATCCAAATGAGAAGTTACATATTTCAGGAGGAATTGTTATTGCAGATCATGAATCTGCCACACCGGTTGCCGGGACGATTGAATGGAATACGACTGATTCTCAATTTAAAGGATACAACGGAACCGATTGGGTAGCCTTGGATACGCAAGGACAAAGTCCAGCTGGAGTCGCAGGAAATATCCAGTTCACGGATGGAACCGACTTTACCGCAGATACTCAACTCGTTTGGGATGACACTAACAATCGATTAGGTGTGGGGACAGATACTCCGACAGAAGCTTTGGATGTAAACGGAGCGGTGCGAGTAGGAACTACTACGGCCGCCAATGAAGGGGCAATCCGATATGATACAGGAGCCTTTGAAGGGTACGATGGATCTCAATGGGTAGCGTTGGATTCTCAAGCGGATGGAAAATGGGAAGATGCAACTGTGGCTGGAGATATTCATTATAGTGCCGGAAAAGTAGGAGTAGGGACAACAGATCCACAGACTGAATTGGATGTACAAGGAATGATCCGGACTCATGATGTGACGGATAAAGGAACGTGCCAGTCAGCGAGCGACGTCGGGAAAATTGCGTATGAAACTGTCGAAGATCCAGTGGGATCAGGAAACTACATTGGAACGTGGTATGGATGTAAACAAATTGCGGGTCCAATCGGATCAATCTCTGCTATTGATTACATCTGGGTTCAGCTCGAAATATTCGGACGCTAAAATATTGAAAGAATTTTAGAAGGAAGAGGTGTGTTTTTGTTGACACATCTCTTTTTTCTTTTATAAATTTATTGATTATTTTCTGTTAATATGGAGAAGGATAAAGATGGTATTCTGAGACTAAAAAATTCGCATGCCGTTAAAACGGTATTTTTGATGATGGATAAAGAAGGGGAGATTATCTTTAAAATGCCTCCTCAGTCAAAGAAACCAAAAGAGATTTTAGGTCTTACCGTTGAATATATTCGTGAAAAAATAAATACTACATTACAGCCAGGGGAAACTTTGGACATACGAGTAAAGGAAAATAGTAAGGCTCTTCAAATAAACTTTCTAGATGAGGATAAAGAAACCGGAATAAGGTCTTTGTCTGTGGGAGAGAGAAGTGAGGATGATTCTACGAGTTATCTTCTCAAGGTTGCTTATGCCGTTGAACATATGGAAGAGGGGGTCTGCGAAATAGGACCAGATAATCGATTTATATATGTGAATCCGGCTATGTATGAGATTGTCGAATGTGATGATCTTATTGGAAAAGATTTTACAGATTTTATTCCAAACGAAGAAGATAAAAATCGAATTCTGAAATCAATGAAATCGGATATTGTAGGTGCTTCTCGTCAGTATGAGCAGGAAATTGTTACTCCAAAAGGAAATAGAAAAATATTGGGAATCGCGGCAACAACAACAGAAAAAGGAGCGAGCTTTACTATCATGAAGGATATTACAAGGGAGAGAGATCTGCAGAAGGCAGAAGCAGAAATGATCCAAGAGCTTTGTACTGCTAAAATTTTTGCAGAAGAGGCCAGCGAGAAAGCAGAAGAAGCAAAAGCAAAAGCCGAAGCGGCAGATAAGATGAAGTCTGCTTTTTTGGCCAATATGTCGCATGAGGTTCGGACTCCGATGAATGCTGTTTTGGGTTTTAATAGACTCTCTTTGAATGAGATTATTGAGTTATTGAAAAAGTCATCAGAATTATCAGAGGATGTGAGTGAGAGAGTTCATAGATTGCATTCTTATGTTCAAATTATAGAAAAATCTGGAGAGGATTTATTACGCATTATTAATGATCTTTTGGATGTAGCTCAGATTGAATCAGGAGAAATGTCTATTTCCAAAGAGCCAGTAAGTATATCGGAAGAGGTACAGTATGTGGTGAATAGATTTGCGAAAACAGATTTAAAGCTAAGACAAAAGAAGATTCCTATTGAAATTTGCCTTTCAGAGGAGAACTTAATTCTCAATTTAGATAAGGTGCGTTTTCGACAAGTTTTGACGAATCTTATTCGAAATTCTATTAAATTTACTGATCGAGGAAAAATTGTTGTTGGTTTTGAAAAAATAAAGGGTGATTTTGTAGAATTTTTTGTAAAAGATAGTGGGCTCGGAATTAACCCAAAAAAGTTAGATTCGATTTTTAATCGTTTTGAAAAATCCAATTATAAAAATCAGGAAGGGGTTGGTTTGGGATTGTCTATTGTGAAGAGTTTGGTTGGAATGCATGGGGGGGAAGTGTGGGCGGAAAGTAATGGGAAAAATGAGGGAACTACATTTCGATTTACCGTTCCATATCAAGAAGGTTTGATGGAAAAGAATAAGGTTGAGCAATGTCTCCTGAGTCAACAAGAAGCCCCAAACCTTCAGGGAAAAAAAGTATTGATAGTGGACGACAATCAGATGAATCAGATTTTATTGAAAAAGATTGTCGTGGGCACAAATGCAGAGGTTTTCATTGCGGCTGGGGGAAAAGAAGCCGTTGATATAGTGAAAAGACAAAAGGGGTCTTTTGATATTATCCTGATGGATATGTCTATGCCAGGAGAAGATAAAATTGAAGGAAATGAAGCTACAAAAAT
The DNA here is from genome assembly GCA_050292255.1 of Candidatus Altimarinota bacterium. Taxonomy (GTDB): domain Bacteria; phylum Patescibacteriota; class Gracilibacteria; order UBA4473; family UBA4473; genus JBNKLH01. The sequence continues at coordinate 4,861 of JBNKLH010000023.1, forward strand.
AATAAAATCAGAATTTCCTAATATTCCTATTGTCATGCAGTCGGCATCAGTGGTTCAAAAGGAACAGAAAGAGTCATTTAAAGCTGGGGCAGAAAGAGATTTTATTACCAAGCCCTATACGAATGAGAAGATATACGAAGTATTGAAAAAATATGTTTTGGACAAAAACCAGTAAACATTTTTCTGGGATCTTGCTAGGATAAGTCTGTTATCTTATTAAACGAATGTTTCGAACGTGGATTTATTGGCGGGCATTTCAGATTTTATTAGACATCGTCTTTGTCTATGGAGCTTTTTTACTCGCCTATTTTGTGCGAGTGGGATGGGTTTTTTCGACAGACTTTCCCTTTGCTCCCTTTGCAAAAATTTCTGCTTTATCAGCCTTTATGTGGGTGGCTTTCTTGGTTTTTGCTCGTTTTTATCGGATTCCGCCTCGTTCTCATCAAAAAGCATGGCGTGATATTGCGTTGATTTTTACAGGGGGAGTGATAGGCGTCGGGGTGTTGTTGGTGACCTATTTTTTCCAAAGGGAATTGTTCTTTTCTCGTCTTCTAAATGGATATGTATTGGTATTTGGGGGAGCCTGGTTGTTTCTTTCGAAGACACTTTTTCAAACATTTTTGATGCTTCAGAAAAAGAGAACAAAAAATGTATACAGAACTCTCGTGGTAGGAGCGAATCGTACGACAGAAAAATTTATTGAAGCCATCGAAAAAGATTCCTTTGCTCCTTACAAAGTAGTGGGAGTAATCGATCCGTATGGGATGTATAAAAAGAAAGATCTCAATGTCTTTGGGAAATTGGATAAGCTCGAGAGTGTCGTGGACAAAGAGGGGATTACCGCAATTATTCAAACGGATGCCTTTGAGCATACACTGAATTTAATTTCATTGTGTGAAGAAAAAGACATTAAGTTTCAAATGGTGCCATCGCTTCGCGGAATTTTCGAAGAAAATATTCGGCTTCGTCCCATTGCAGGGCATACCACTATTTCTTTTGTACAAAGAAATTATTCAGGAATGAAGAAAAAACAGTTCCGAATTGTGGATTGGGTGCTTCATTCTGTGTTTGATGTGGACTAGTTTATTCAAAATAGAACGCCCCCGAGCCCCCTCTTGAACCAAGTGGGGGAATGTAAAAAAGCCTTCCATTTTTAAGGGAAGGTTTGGATGGGTTATAAAGAAGTTATTCCATCATCCTCCCAATAGCGGCGACCAAAATAATGAGGAGCGATATCGGGAAAAAGAAAATCGTGAGCACAGCGGAGAACCAAAATGGAACGTGGGCATTGTGTTTTCCAAACCATTCGAGGATTTGTGAAAAACTATTCCCAACGAAATTCATGTAGAGCACGATCACTGTGAAGACGGCAAAGAGGATCCACACCAAGAAAGCAATGATATTCTCAAGAATATTTTTCTTTTTTGAAGAGTGGAATGGCTTTACGCGACGGATCTTGGATGATTTCATACTAGATGTCCAAATCTTTTACTTCTGATGCGTGACTCTGGATGAATTTTCGTCGTGGAAGTACATCATTTCCCATCAGCACTTTGAAGATATGGTCAGCTCGTTCTGCATCTTCGATCGTCACTCGGAGAAGGGTTCGTCGTTCTGGATCCATAGTGGTTTCCCAGAGTTGTTCCGGGTTCATTTCTCCCAACCCTTTATATCGTTGCATATCATCTCCTTTGACATCGTGTTCTGCCATGATTTTTTCCTTTTCTTCATCCGTCATGGCGTACCAAATCTGTTTTCCTTTTTTCAATTTATAGAGCGGTGGTTGCGCAATATAAACGAATCCTCCCGCTAATAATTGTGGGAAGTGTCGATAAAGCAATGTCAAAAGAAGCGTTCGGATATGAGCTCCGTCGACATCCGCATCGGTCATGATGACGATTTTATGATATCGGAGTTTTTCGAGATTGAACTCTTCTCCAATCGCTGTCCCGAGAGCAATAATAAGATTTTTAATCTCATTATTCGAAAGCATTCGATCAAGTCGTGAAGATTCGGTATTCAAAATTTTCCCTCGGAGTGGCAAGATCGCTTGGGTGTGTCGGTCTCGTCCTTGTTTGGCAGAACCTCCCGCTGAGTCTCCCTCCACGATGAAGATTTCACTTTCTTCTGGGTGTTTTGAACTACAGTCAGCGAGTTTCCCCGGCAAGGTCATTCCTTCGAGTGCTCCTTTTCGGATAACGGTATCTCGAGCCGCTCGGGCTGCAAGACGAGCTCGTGTTGCTAACGCACATTTGTTGAGAATAGCTTTGGCTGTATTTGGATTTTCAGCCAAGAATTCAGCGAGTTTTTCTGAGAATACTCGATCAACAATTCCTCGAACTTCAGAGTTTCCGAGTTTGGCTTTTGTTTGTCCTTCAAATTGTGGTTCTGGGATTTTTACACTGATGATAGCAGTCAATCCTTCTCGCACATCTTCGCTAGTGAAGTTCGGTTCTTTTTCTTTCAGAAATCCGTGTTCTCGGGCGTATTTGTTGAGCAATCGTGTCAATGCCACAGAGAATCCAGTGAGGTGTGTTCCCCCTTCTACTGTTTGGATGTTGTTGGCAAATGTTTGGATGGCTTCTCGGAATTCTTGGGTGTATTGCAACGCGATTTCTACGCTCACGTCGTCCATGTCTCCTTCACACGTGATAATGTCTCCTACGTGTTCTTTGGTTTCGTTCAAGTGTCGTACGAAACTAGTGATCCCTCCTTCGAAGTAGAACTGGCATCGTTGTTGTTTTTCTTCTCGTTCGTCATGCAGAGAAATTGCAATCCCTCGTGTGAGGTATGCTTGTTGTCGGATTCGTTTTTTAACCACTTCAAACTCAAATTCTGTGGTTTCAAAAATTTTCGGATCTGGCCAAAATCGAACAACCGTCCCTTGTCGGTCTTGATCTCCGATTTTTTTCAATTCTTCGGCAGGCGCTCCTCCTTCAAAGGCAACAAAGTGTTTTCCTCCGTCCCGATCAACGGTTACTTCTGTCCGGGTAGAGAGCGCGTTTACCACACTCACCCCCACTCCGTGGAGACCTCCTGATACTTTATATCCACCACCTCCAAATTTCCCTCCAGCATGGAGCACTGTCAAAACAGTTTCAACGGTTGAAATACCGGTTTGTGGATGTTTTTCTACGGGAATACCTCGTCCATTATCTGAGACAGAGAGTGATCCGTCTTCATGAATCGTAATAATAATATCATCACAGTGTCCGGCCATGGCTTCATCGATGGCGTTGTCCACGACTTCCCAAATCAAGTGGTGAAGCCCTCGTGTATCAGTAGAACCGATATACATCCCTGGACGTTTTCGGACAGGCTCAAGACCTTCGAGGACCTGAATCGAGCTTGCGTCGTATGCTTGCGTTGTTTTTTGATCTGACATTGAGTAGGTTTAAGTTTTTGTCCTGCGTATTGTAGAGAAAATATTTCGGGTGGGAAAGTGATTCGGGGTTGACGAAATTTTGAAATATGAATTGTTTGCTTTTTGGTGAAAATGTCTTATAAAAGATTTGTAAAATTTAACGATTAAAGATGGCAGGATCACCATGTTTGGGATGTGAAAGAAATAAGGGGGAATATTGTCGGACAAAAGACGATTTTCAAAATTGGAAGAATGAGTATTACGAAGGGGAATTAAAGGACTTGGAAAAAGATCCTACGAATGAGGAATTTCAGAAGAGAGTCGCTCAATCAGAAGGAATTCTTAAGAATATTTTAGACTTGGGGGATAAGTGTAAAGGATCTGATCCAAAGACGGTGATTATATAGCCTGGTTGTGAATATTGGTTACCGGATTATCTCTTTGCTGTGAGAGTTTTTCTTTTGGGTTTGTCTTTTTTGTGATTGATGATTATTTAGGTTGTCTTATATATGGGGGTGTTTTGTTTTTTATATTTTGGAAAAATGCCTCTTTACAAAAAAATAAAGAATTTGTCAGAAGCAACATCTACATCAGATACATGTACCCGTTTGAAAAAAGGGATGATTACGAAATGGGTTGATAATGTTTCTGGGCAAGTGGTTGCGGTTTCTTGTGGATCTATTAACTGGAATAGTCCTGGTGACTGTGGATCGTGTTCGGCAAGTGTTTCTCGTCAGTCTTGTACTAAGTTTTAGTTGCTACATTAAACGCGGTATTTTTGGTTCTCGCTTTTTCTTGTGTTTTGTGGTATTATATAGGTGAATTGACCTTTTTATATGGGATTAAAAAAACTCCAAGAGCAAAAAGAGCTTTTTTATAAAAAAGATGCCTACTACACAACAGAAGCAGGTCTATGGAAAAGTATTTCAGGAAAAACTTTAGATGAGTCTGCAAAAGAGGAGGAAGCATTAAAAGAGAGAGAAAAGAAATTCTCACTTGCAATAGCGGCAGTGAAAGTAGAATGGAAGGCTTATTATTATTCACGAGGACACTATAAATTGGGTGCAGAAAAGGCTTTTGAGGGATTTTTGAGCAAGCGTAAGAAAAGATTGAATGCCTTGGGAATATATTCTTTTGCAGATTACAAAAGATTAACCGCGTAATATTCCGCATTTTTTTATCTTTCTCCATTTTTGAATCTGTGCCAAAATAGGAGAGATGTTTTTGACGTTTTTTGCGACCGCGGGGATCTTGGCCAATACCGTATTGGGGGATTTTTCTCGTGCGAGTGAACCCATGACCGGCAAAGAATTGAAAGAAGTCTTTACGGAAATGTCGTTGGAGGACACGCCTTTTATATCGAAATTTATCACCGATGGGCCTGTGAAAAAATCGTCTCTTATTCAGGAGATTGCAGATTTGGTAGAACCTCAATTGGATGAGGATCATGAGTGGGCACCAGATTTTGAATTGATGCAGTTTAAGGATGTAGATTCATCGGCTCCGTACTTTCAAGCGGCGAAAGAATTGCGGGCGTTGGGAGTCTTGCGTGTGCCGGGAGGAAAGTTTGGAAAAGGGGATGATGAGGATCCAGAGCTCTCGAAACGGGAAGTAAAGAATATTCTCAATCGGGCGTTTGATATGGATCAGAAAGGATTTGTGTTGAATAATGATTTTGATCAAGATGGTTTTTTAAATGAACAAGATTTGTGTCCAAATATTCCAGGGACCGATGGTGGATGTCCAGAAATATTAGCGGAACCACGAGAATATGCTCCAGGAATGCAGGTAGTGGTGCCAGCAGAATCAGCCGTTCCATTGCTGGTCGTAGAAAATGATGTGATCCGGGAAGGGGATATCTTTACAGCGGCGATTTTGGATCCGGATACGGGGGAGATTTTTTCAGAGAGCAACTGGTTTGAGGTGGAAAAATGATGGTATAACGCCTCTTGATCCTCTTAAACTAAGAGGAGGAATGCGGGTTTTGTTTTATAGAATTTACTTATGAAAATAACGGGGAAAGTAGTTCACGGAAAAAAAATTGGTGGACATCATGGGGTGGCGACGGCGAATATTGAGATGAAAAATCGGCCGGATTTAAAAGAAGGGGTATATGTCGTGGAAGTTGATTATGACGGGAAAAACTATGAAGGCGTGATGCATTTTGGACATCGGACCACCTTTGAAAATGACTTTGTGGTGGAGGTTCATATTCTTCGTTTTGAACAAGATATTTATTCAAAAGAAATAGCCGTGACTCCAAAGAAATATTTGCGAGAAACTCAGAAGTTTGATTCGACCGCGGAGCTTTTTGAGCAAATTCAGAAGGATATTTTACACACGAAAAAGTATTTTCTTCGCCAACGAATGCACGAAAAATGGAATGAGGTTTCTGATGCAGATCGAGAAATGTTTCAAAAACAGGTGTTGGAAGAACTTT
>JBNKLH010000024.1:0-10650 GCA_050292255.1 Candidatus Altimarinota bacterium
CACGGTATGCCAATGCCACTTTGAGGGTGGCATTAATCATTTCAGGAATATTCCCATCTACGATGAAATCCTGAAGTTCTTTTTCATACTGCTTGGCTTGATTGGCGTCCATAGCGAGTGTTAGTTTTGAGAGAAAAAGGAAAGGCTAATTTGTGCCTTAATCATGCTAGAATCTTTGATCTCAGAGATTTTGATTGATTCTACATGCGCTACCGGTAAATAGTTGTTTTCCAAAAATTTATAGGTCGTTGGTTCAATAGAGTTTTTCGCCGCTACGATTGCATCCGGCAATTCACTTGATTGGATGAACTCTACAAATGTTTGAAGTTTTGCTTCTGTTGTAACGGTTGTCATGGTGACAGGAGTAGTTGCGTAGGCATCTCCTCGTTGTTTTTTGGTGCTACTAAAAGAAAGACTTTCGAGTTCAAATTCAGACGTTGTTGTCGAATCAAGCACTGCCAACTGAAGTCCCATTAATTCGAGTGTTTTTGTGATTTTCGCGATATCGATTTGCTCTGGAAAGATTTGTTTTTCTTCGATCAAGAAAGGCGCAGATTCTTCATCAAACCGAGCCTGTACTTCATCAAGATCGAGTTTCTTTTGTTGGATATCGTCTTCGAGTTTTTCAATGTTTTTCTCGATTTTTTGATTTTTATCCGATAGGTCCATCCATTCTTGTGTCATCGGCCACACTTTGAGAGCGATAACAGCCAGAACAATAACGGTAAGAACTCCCCACACGGCCATTTGTGTCCGTGATTCAGAGATTTTTGAGGGCTTGTTGAGATTTGCCATTGTATTGAAAGTTAGAATTTTTTTATTGAGGGACTAGCTATTGAGCCAGTTTTCGTAGTCAATGAGGGATTCATCTGCCGGATCTTCTTCGTCTGGCATTTGAATATCCGCTTTGATAGAAACGTTCATTGCATCGTCTTCTTCTTGGTTTTTCTTTCGTGAGAAACTTCGGATTTCAGCGTTTTTAAAGAATGGGAATGCATTCACCATCTTTGTAAATTCCACATTGAGGAAGAACAATTTTCCAAAAAGTTGAGTGGTTTCCACGCTGGCATTTAATCCATCTCGGCTCACAGAAATATTTTTCACGGCGATTTGACCTCGTCGTCCAGAAATAATTTTTTGAGGATCAGAATATCCTCGTGCGTTGAAGTAATCTTCCAATCGTGTGAGAGCATCTACCATTCCAAATTCTGTTTTTCCTTCTTCGTTTGTAGTATCGAACCAGCGAAGTTGTTGGTTTCGCAGGGTTTCAATTTCTTGCGAATACTGAGAAAATGCTTTGGTTTCAATTTGGTGGTTCATCTTGCTGATTTTTGACTCCACAGATTTCAATTCTGTTTTGAGTTGAGTTTCTTTTTTGGCTAGGTTTTTGTTTTTCATTCCGATGTTTTCTGCCATTCCGAAGGTAGAAAGGACTGAGTTCGCTGGATCAAGAGAAAACTTGGCCCAGAGAAATCCTCCTGCGGCAAGAATGAGGAAAAGGACGAAAACCTTTTTCAAAATGTTTGTTTGTTGCTCAGCTTTTTTCTGTTCTGCGAGAAATTTTTCTTTTTCTTCGCTTGAAAGCTTGGTATTAGCAACGGTTTCTCCCGTATTGACAGCTTCTGGTGCTGGAGTTGCGGGAGCCACTACTGGAGCGGTTTTTTCCGGAGTCGATGGTGTAACGTTATCCATAGAAAAATACAATGAATCTGTTAATTATAGCACAAAAGAGCCCAAAAAGCTAGTCTCCTGGCACTGTTTTTTGTCTTGTCCGGTAAGCATACTTTTTTGGTTGTATTTTTTGTTTGCCCTATAATTTAACCATGAATTTGAATCTTTTGGAAAAAGTAAAAAATGCGGGGGCGAAGGTAGTCGTGGTGACAAAGTATCTGGATACAGAAAAAACGAAGGCGGTATTGAAAAAAATACAAGATCATTCGGAAGTTTGGGCTTTGGGTGAAAATAGGCCTGATGCATTGATAGAAAAGGATTTGCCACGAGAAAAAGTTCATTTCATCGGGAATATCCAATCACGAAGAATTCCAGAAATTGTGAAATATTCATCAGCGGTTCATTCATTGCAAAACATTGAACATGCAGAGAAATTTGCTTCAGTCCTTCAAGAGCTTGGATTTGGGATGGGGTTTTTTGTGCAGATCAATATTTCTCGTGAAGATCAAAAGTCGGGTATTCTGCCAGAAAACCTAAAATCGTTTTTGGAAAATATAAAACCATTTGGGTTAGATATTTTAGGTATTTCTGCCATTGGGGCAGGGGAATTTAATGAAGAGGAGAAACGCACAGAATTCCGAGAACTAATTGCTTTGCGAGATAAGTTCCTTCCTGGGAAATTGATTTCGGCCGGGACATCACGGGATTACGAAATGGCTCTCGAAGAGGGGATAGATGTCGTTCGAGTGGGAAGATCTTTTTTTCTGGATTAAAGGGTTAATTTTGACATTTTTTCAGCCTTGGTGTAGAAACTTTCGCGATGAATCGTCCATCTAAATCTCAGAAGAAATTTAAATCCGTTGCAATCTATACGCATAACAAACCCGCAAAGGAAAAGGAAGAGACTAAATTTTTGAAACAACTCATAAAGTTTTTCAAAGAAAATGGAATACAGGAGATTGCGGGAGACATTCGGACGGTTTCAATGTTGCAAAACGCAGTCCCTCTCATCGATGATGAGGAGCGATATGATTTGAAAATTGGGATTGGGGGCGATGGAACTCTCTTGAAAATGATTCGAACGCTGCAAAAGAACGATGGGCTTCTTTTGGGAATCAATTTTGGAACCCTCGGTTTTTTGTCAGAACTGCAACCCGATCAGGCATTTGAGGCGCTTGAAGATATTTTTAAAGGAAATTTCTTTGTCGATGAACGAATGCTTTTGAAGGCATTTGTATGGCGAAAAAATACACGGGGAGAAAAAGAAAAAGTATTCCGAGCCTATGCTATGAATGAGCTTGTGCTTGGACATGGGGGATTGGCACGACTAACGAACTTTCACGTGAAAGTGGACCGACGAAAATTATCGACCTATCGAAGTGATGGAATTATTTTTTCGACTCCGACAGGATCGACCGCTTATTCACTCTCTGCGGGAGGACCAATTGTATCGCCTGCTATTGATGCGGTGATCGTGACACCGATTTCTCCGCATCGGCTGACGCATCGACCGATTGTGTTGCCGACAGATCGAGCGATGAATTTGGATTTTGATGCACGAGTAGAGTCTGTTTCCCTTACGGTGGATGGGCAGATTCATTTCTCTATGAGATCAACGGATCAGATCACTATCCAAGCGGCGACTCGACGAGCTCGGTTTATCCGTCTCAAAAAATCTCACTTCTTCCGAACGCTACGGAACAAAATGGGTTGGGGGGAGAAAAAATAGTGTTACTTTTGGTCACTCTGGCGTGTCCAGAGTCTACATTTTGAGGAAGTGGTTTGGGAGCTCTTCGTTCTTTTTTGATCAGCAAAAAAGAACCAAAAAACTGACCGGCGGTGATCTATCATCGAATCCATACGCAAAACAACTTCTGTTCCGACTTCGTCTCCACGACGAAATTGTTTTGGATGGAGTCCGATTCTTCCTCAATGCCGGAACTATATAAATTTATTTTTTGTTTCCCTCGCTTGGTTCAAGAGGGGGATAGGGAGTGTTTTCATTTGGGGAGAGAAATTTGAGATTCTTCCTGAAAACCCTTAGAATTTCCATCGTGAAATACAAAACAAAAAAGCGTGCGTTTTTGGCAATGTTTCTCCTAGGAATGATCGGAGGGATTTCTTTTGTGCATGCGGATTTGGATAAGAAGTTTCGGAAAAATTTTTCTCAACTAAATTCTGATCTGTGTCAGAGTTTAATGGATTATGATATTACCGATCAGGTTTTAGTCCCGGATGAAACGGAGAATTGGTATTGGATCGGGAAGAGTTTGGAATTTCATGATCGAGTGAATTGTTTTCTCAATCGATCGATGTCCGAAATGGTGGAATATTACAAAGTGGATGAAGCGGAAGCGCATCCAGATGGATATGGAAAAGTATTGTCTTCTTTGGATACAGTGGAGGCTGACGAATCGACGTGTCGAGAAGATTATTTACAAGCAGGCCAGGAGCGGAAGCAATTTCATACAGAGTGTCCGGATGGATATGATGAATCGTTTTCGAGTTGTCGTGTAGCGGAGACGTTATTAAACGAATGGTGTGGGTATCATTTTTTCCTCGAAAATAAAATTCAGGATGAACAGTCTTTCTTAGATAACATCTGGTATCCACGAGGAAGTGATGCACAGGAAGAACTCAAACAAGGCGATAAAAAATCTCTCAAAGAATGGAACCCGACATATGCGGCGTTGGAAGCCATCTTTAATCCTCCGGCCGGAGATCAAAAGAGTGCCCAACCCCAGCTCAGTGCGCAGGCAAAGACACTCTATCAAATGGAAATTGATCGGACGGAGACCGCTCTTTTGGACACGATTGAGTGGTATCGACGATTTGAGCAAAACTATCGGGTTCATGTCTGGATGGAAGCCGAGCTCAAAAAACTCAAAGACATTCAGGCACAAATGCAGACACTCCGTGGAAGCTATGCCACCTATCCGACGAAGTTTATTAACGCCTCTTCACCTTTTTGATGAATAGATTTTTATTGGGTTCTTTCTTGCTAATATTGCCGATGATGACATGGGCAAGTACGGCGAAGTATCCTGCGAAATTAAATGATGGGGCGCAATTCACGAAGTATTCTGATTTCAACAATATGTATCAAAAAATTTACAAAGATACACATGTTGAGGATATTAATGAGATTATTGTGAGGGCTTTTGACTCAGAGGATTTTACGATTGAAGAACGCAAACTTATGGGGCAGGGGATTCCAGCACTTGAGAATGTCTACAAGCGGGCTTCTCAAGCCAAGCAAAAAGAAGAATCAGAAAAGATTCGACAGCGGATCGACTTTGAACAACGTCTTCTTCGTCAGGAAAATGACATCAAACGTCGAGCGGCTCTCTTGGGGATTTTTTATAACGGAAATCACGAGAAGGACGCCCCCTTTGATTTGGTACAGGATTTAAATCGTATTGATAGTTCCTTTGTGGGAAAGAAGGCAACAGAGCCAGATCCGGAATACACGCACATTTTGTATGAAGATAAATCAGGATTGCGGTCAGAGGACCGGGAAACGTTGGGAGGTGTGGATTTGGAGGAAGAAGAGGCGTTTTCTCAGCGAAGCGATATGCTGGATTCTGCATCTGGATACGATGAAGATGATGGATCTATAGCCGGATCTCTTGAAAATATCATCAACGAATCTTGGAAAAGGGTGGATGCGGTTCCGGTAGCTATGGAAAATCAGTCACGGAATATTTTTCACCCAGCGCATAGTACGGGAGGTGTACCGATCCCATCTTTCCCGCTCCCAGGGATGAACTCTCAACCACCGGATAATACGGAAGAAACGGATTCTACTAAAGTGAAGGAAAATACAGCTGCAGAAAATGTGATTGCTCGGATTAAACAAGTCTTTACTCAGGACTCATCAGAAGCGTTGGCCGTCGAAAAGGCGGGGACATTAGACCGAACAGAAGTTATCTCTTGGGTAGCCGGAGATGTGGGGGCGAAGCAAACAGATCTCCAAAAATTCCTCGATATGTGGGATTGGGTGGCGCAGAATAACTATGAAGAACAACGACGATCCCAAGTAAATGTATCGTTGGATCAGCTCAATATTTTCCTCGAGAGTTTCCGAGATGGAAGCAAAGAATTACTCGATTGGTCCAAGAAGCTTGCTAACAAACCTGCCGTCTAATGAATCTGAAGTTTTTGTCTGTCGCGATAGGAGGGTTCCTCTTGATAGGAGGGAGTGCGGCTTTGTATCAAACAGATGCGTCGTGGCTGAAGGCTTCGGTTTTTTCTGACGTATGGGAATCTTTGGTCGGGGGTGATTATCAAAAGAAAAGTGTGAGTTTTGGAGATTACGCATCCAAAGAGGGGACAAAAGGAGCGGTGGAATCTTTTCAAGAGCATCACCAAAAATTGAGAGCGCGATATATCAATAAGGGATATTTCTACGACGAAGAAAATACAATGTATGAGGATGAAATGGGATTTTTGCCTCGATCTATTCGTCACGCCGAAGAACACAAGGATAAAATCAAACAGGCTCTAGATACGAGTAAGGAAATTGAAGAATTACTCAAAAAGACATCGAAAGAAGTTTGCATGGTATGTGCCAAACAAGCGCCCGGAAATCCCGGACAGGCTCAGTGTATGAAGTCGTGTCGGTAGTGACTACTCAATCCTCTTTTTTCTTTTTGAGAAAAACCTGTGTTTGAACAGGAAGTTCTAGATAGGGATACTCCTCCTCTAGCAATTTAGTCACCACTTTTCGTAAATATCTCATACGTCCTAAAACTGTATTGATACTGTTTCCTGTCTTTTCTGCAATTTCTTTGTGTGGAGTAAGTTTTCCGCTTTCCGTTCCATTACAACGATCCTTCACAATGTTCCATTGTTCGTCAGAAACTGCCTCCTGAAGTTTTCGGAGGAAAAACTGTATATTATTGATTATTTCTTCACTTGAGTAGGCATCCGATTCCTTTGTCTTTAGAGCGTAGGATACACTTTCCGCGGAAACGGCTGAATTTAAAAGTTCATTTTTTCCTTTTCGGATACGATCAATGGTCAAGTTGTGGGCAATGCGATAACACCATGCAGCAGCATGCCCTTGTGTACTGAAACTCGGTCTCTTTCCTTTTTGATACTCATTATGAGCTCTGATCCAAGTTTCTTGACAGAGATCTTTTACAAATTGCGGGTTTGTCCTTGTTTTGAGCGCATTTTGAATCCCTTTTTCCGCATATTCCATCAAGAATGAGATATCTTCATTTAGGAGGGATTCGAGTGTGGGGATGTGCTTTATTTTTTCCATTTTATGTTTTGTTTAAAATATTTATATTGCTATGTCAAATTTAAAAACAAGAACGTATAGAGAAAAAGAAAGAAGGCAACATTACTCAATGTCGCCTTCTTTGAATTGCGTCCGTGCGGACTCCGGACACACCCCAGGGTGTCCCTCTCTTGAGCGTTGCTCAATTCACCTTGAAGCCGGAGTGATTGTCAATCACACATTTTTCCCGTGGCATTTTTTGAATTTTTGTCCGCTTCCACATGGACATAGATCATTTCGACCTACGTTTTCGTATTTCTTTCCGAGTTTTTCTGCGACCATCGATTTTCCAGGAGCATCAGATTTGTGATGTGTTTCTGGACCAGATTTTTTTTCTGTATTGAAATCACTTTGAGAAAGTGTTCCTTCGATTTGATCGGCATTTGTCTGTACATCAGAGTAGTCAGCTGTCTCCATGGCAAAGTCTGGAGTGACTTCCACTCGGAAGAGATTCGCGATAGCCGTTCGTCGGACATTGAAAAGCAAACCTTTAAACATGATAAAGGCTTCTTTTTTGTATTCCATAACGGGATCTTTTTGGGCATATCCAGACAAAGAAACTCGATCTCGGAGATGAGTCATCGCATCGATATGTTCGAGCCAAAGGTCGTCGATAGAACGAAGAACCACATATTTCGAAATGCTATCAGCACGATCAGTTGGGAATTGTTTTTTTCGTGTTTCCCATTTTTGTGTGATGAACTCTGTTAAAAGTTCAATCAAATCACTTCGACGATCACACTCTCGTACTTTTTCTTTCGTACTTTCCTCGATAGGGAAGAGGGACTCAAGAGTTTCAAAGATTCCGTCGAGATCTGCATTTTTATCAATGGTCGGACTTGGACAGTGGCTTTCAACAAGCATTTCTGCAAGTCCTTCAATCATTTGTGTAATGACTTCAGAGATTTCTTCTGAATCCAGGATCGCACGCCGTCGACCGTACATTTTCTCACGGTGAACATTCATCACGTCATCGTATTGGACCACGTGTTTTCGAGAATCAAAGTGGAATGCTTCGATCTTCTTTTGTGCGTTTTCTACGGATTTCGAGATCATTTTGTTTTCTACGGCTTCGTCATCCGGGATCCCCAGTCGTCCCATCATAGAGGCCATCCGCGCCCCTCCAAATCGCCGCATTAGATCGTCGGTCATGGCGACGTAGAATTGTGAAAACCCTGGATCTCCCTGTCGTCCGGCACGTCCACGAAGCTGGTTGTCGATTCGTCGAGATTCGTGTCGTTCGGTCCCGATGATGGCAAGTCCACCGAGATCTTTCACTTCTTGGTCAATTTTAATATCCGTTCCTCGTCCGGCCATGTTGGTCGCAATGGTGACGGCTCCTTTTTTCCCCGCATTGGCCACGATTTCGGCTTCTTTTTCGTGTTGTTTCGCGTTCAAGACGTTGTGTGAGATTCCGGCATTTTTAAGCGCCAAAGAAAGGGCTTCAGATTTTTCAATAGAAACGGTCCCCACGAGGACGGGTTGTCCGAGTTTGTGAAGTTTCTCTACTTCTCGTGCGAGAGCGACAAATTTTCCCCGTTCGTTTTGGAAAATTTTATCAGACAAATCTTCTCGCAAGATAGGTTTATTCGTTGGAATTACAATTGTATCGAGAGAATAGATCTTTGCGAATTCTTCGGCTTCTGTCTCGGCCGTTCCGGTCATTCCGGCTAATTTTGAATACAATCGGAAGTAGTTTTGGAAGGTGATCGTCGCAAGCGTTTTGGATTCTCGTTGGATTTCTACTTTTTCCTTCGCTTCGAGCGCTTGGTGGAGACCATCAGAATATCGTCGTCCCGGCATAAGCCGTCCGGTGAATTCGTCCACGATCAACACCTCTCCGTCTCGTACGACGTAGTCTCGGTCTTTTTCAAAAATAACCTGTGCTTTCAAGGCATTTTCAATATGGTGCACTTCATCAAAACCCGCTTCGGTATAGAGATTAGAAATCCCCATGAGATTTTCTACTTTTGCGATTCCAGCTTCGGAGAGCGTTACGGCTTTGAGTTTGATATCAATGTTGTAGTGGTCGTTTTCTTTCAATTGAGGAACAAGTCGTGAGTATTGAAGATATTTGTCCGTAGATTCCTCGGCCGGCGCACTGATGATCAATGGCGTTCGAGCTTCGTCTACCAAGATCGAGTCCACCTCGTCCACAATCGCAAAGTTGAGTTCTCGTTGAACGAGTTGTTCTTTGCTTTGAGCCATATTGTCCCGAAGGTAGTCGAACCCAAATTCATTATTCGTTCCGTACGTAATGTCGGAAGCATATGCTTCTTGTCGTTCAGTATGTGTCACTCCGTGTACGATCACACCGACGGTGAGTCCACAGAATTCGTACAATGGTTTCATCCATTCGGCATCCCGTTGAGCGAGGTAGTCATTTACTGTCACGAGGTGCACTCCTTTTCCTGACAAAGCATTCAAGATCACTGGCAATGTACAGACCAATGTTTTCCCTTCCCCCGTTTTCATTTCGGCGATTTTCCCTTGGTGAAGGACCATTCCTCCGATGAGTTGTACATCGTAGTGCACCATACCCCATTCTTCTTCTTTTCCTCGGACTTCGTATTTGTGTCCCATGAGACGTCGAGCGGCTTCTCGGACTCCTGCAAAAACATCGACCATTAGAGCGTCGACGTCATCAGGGTTGGCGGTGAGATGTTCTTTCCAATTGGCGAATTGTTGCTTTAGTTCGTTGTCGGAAAGTGGTTGTAATTTCTTTTCTGCTTCTGCAATTTGTGGAATGTATTTTTCAAATTTTTTAACCTCCCGTGCGTTATAAGATCCAAAGAGAGATTCGAATATTTTTTGTAAATTTGCCATGTTGATATCGGCTATAGAGTACGGCTGAGATAGGTTTCTATTTCAAGTCGCACGGATTCTAGTAAAAAGGAATGAAAAAGCGAATAAAACTCTCATTATTTTGTACTTATTTAATCTCTTTTTGTTGACTTGTTGTTGTTTGTGTTTTATTTATTTCTTTGATGAAAATGAATTCCAGTGATTATCCTTCTCCATTCAATCAGAATGAGATTGCAGAGATCAAACGAGTCAATGAAATAACCAAAAGATATCGAAATAAAATTTTGAAATCGTTATTTCTTTCTCAATCAGGGAATATACGAGAAATAGTGATGGATATGTGTTCAGAGATTTTTGAGCCTCTGAATATGTCTATATCTGGACAAGAAAACTTAGATCCACAGAAAAACTATATTTTTGTCGGAAACCATGAATCTCATTCGGAGCAGCATTTTCTATTGCCCAAAAATCCAGTTTTTAACTATGCTTTTCCGTATTATATGTTTGAGGCAGATCGACAAATTTCAAACATATTGGACAATCCGGTTCATTTTATCACGGCCGGAGAACGTAAAATTACCCGAAAATTTATCCAAGGAATCGGCTATGTCCCGGTGGTTAAAACGGGTGGGAAAGCCGATTTGGTACAGTTAAATGGAGATACAAAGGGAATTTTAGACCGAGGTTCTTCGGTGGGAATATTTCCGGAGGGGCGTTATTTTGGAAAAAGAGAAAATAATGACGAGTATTTCATTGGTCCTATTCAAAAAGGAATTTATCACTTAGCGAATCTTCAGCCGGAGATGGATATAGTTCCTATGGTTTTAAAGGGATTTCAACGGGCTGGATCAACGGAGTTTTCTATTGAGTTTTCACCCAAACATATA
>JBNKLH010000025.1:0-10605 GCA_050292255.1 Candidatus Altimarinota bacterium
CCGAGTTATGACGAAATTCAAGCTGCGGCAACGGGGATGAGTGAAACAGAAGCGGAAAATGCGATCGAGGACTTAAAAGAGTTTACCACTGATAATCAGCATCTAACAACGCTTCAGTCGCAGGTTTCGGAGCAGATTATTAATGTGATTAATCAACTCTACTTCTCTGAAGCAACCGCCAAAAAAAAGAAGAAAGAAGATGCCGCAAAATATGGAGATGAGGCGAAGTGGCGGGGCGAGTACTAAGAAGAAAGCCTTGATTGTTATTGACTTATTTCTGTTTTCTGGTATCTATGTTCAGACTTAACTTTTAGATTTTATGGACCTCAAAGAACAATTACTACAAGCCGCAAAAGAAGGAAAAACAACGCAAGAAAAGATTAATGAACTCGTTGGTCAAATCCCAACGAAGGAGATTGCTCAAAATTGCGTTAACGCTCTTGGATATGACAATGTAGATCTGGGAATAACAAATGAACAGGCTCAGATGGCTCAGCAGATTATGCAGGCGATTTATAAACGTTTCCCACAGGACTAGGGATTCAGCAGGAAACATTGTTTGTCTCCGGGTTTTGTGTTACAAATCACTGCGTGAAAACCTTTTTTTGGATCTGTCTCGGATTGCTCATTCCTGGCCTCTTGGCACGATTGCCATTTGGCGGAGCGGGGATCTTGCCGACCGATATTTTGGTGCCGGCATTTATCCTCGTTTGGGCTGGGCAAAAGATTATCCGCAATCAACCCTTTCCTCGTGTGGGATGGATGCATGCGGCCTTTTTATTCGTTTTTTTCGCAATTGTTTCCTTTCTCATTGGGGCGTGGAATTTGGATTTGAGTGACAAGTTGGTTTCGGGCGCTTACATTTGGCGACTGATTTCTTTTTGCTTCTTTGGGATGGCAGCGGCCGATCTCTTTGGGCATCAGAGAGAGAAGTTTTTTAAACCGCTTTTTCTCATTACGGGAGCGATATTAGCTCTTGGATTTGTGCAGTTTTTTCTCGTGCCGGATATCTCCACGTATTCTACAGAAGGAGGATTGGATCCGCATGTTGGACGCCTACTCGGGACGTGGCTGGATCCGAATTATCTGGCGGGTTTTATCGGTTTTATCCTGCCAGTAGTTTTGGGCGGATTGTATGCACATCGAGAAAAAAAGATTCGATTTTGGTTGCTAGTATTAGCTGGAGCGGCATTGGTCGCTCTCTTCCTCACCTTCTCACGAAGTGGATACTTGGCTGCGGGGATGGGACTTCTCCTCTTTTTTGCTTTCAAGGATCCGAAAATTATTCTGCTCGGAATTGCGGCGGTGGCCCTCGGGATTGGAGTTTCAGATCGAGCCCAAAAACGGCTGGGAGAACTCGGTGGGACTATCGCTTCTGTGGTGATGCAAGATACAGATGAGATCGACCCAACGGCCAAGCTCCGGATCCAAAACTGGCGGAAGAGTTTTTCTCTCTTTGAAAAATATCCATTTACCGGGATTGGGTACAACACGTATCGATTCCGTGCGGCAGAAGAAGGCGTGGTCGATGAAAATTATTTCTCTGCCGGAGGGGCGGATTCAACCCATTTGACGATTCTTGTGACGATGGGAATTTTTGGATTTCTGAGTTACTTATTGTGGATAGGGATTCTTTTTTTCCGTCATTTCAAACGACGGAGACAATCACCTCTCTTTTTGGGATTTTCTGCGGGACTCTTGTCCCTCTTTCTCCACGCGTGTTTTGTAAATTCTCTCTTTTTTCCGCTTATTTTCTTGCCTGTGATTGCGGTTGCGGGAGTGCTGAGTGTGCGTCAATAGTATGAAAAAGTTTTCTTTGTTTCTCGGAGTATTGCTTCTGCTCGCCGGAGCGGGGGTGCTTTGGGGATATCTTCAGATGCCAAAAGTACAGGCACAGGTCATGGAAACACTTTCTCTGGCAAAGACTGCAAAGTTAGATTTGGCACAATGGAATGAGATTGAAACAAAAGCAAAATTATTGCCCTCCCTCCCCGGAGTGGTGCGGGTCAAGCGGACGTTATTGGAAGCTAAAAAAATTGCAGAGGCATTGAACGGGCTCAAAGATGCGTCGTTCTTGTCGATTCCAGATGAAGGTTTGCCAACGGAGCTAAATTTCACAGAATTTTTTGAAGCGATGACGACGGTTGGGCGATCTATGGAAAAGATCCAAAACAACATCGAATCGATTCCGACCTTTCTCTTATCCGAATCTCAATTGGCGGAGAGAGAACACTTTTTCCATTTATTTACACAAGGTCAGCACGCCCTTGCGCAGGTAAAAAAAATAGAGCGGATTTTTTCCGAATTGGCTCAAAAAGAAGCGCGGGTTTTGATCTTACTCCAAAACCAAAACGAGCCCCGTTCTACGGGAGGATTTATGGGGAGTTTGTTGGTGTTGGACTTTACCAAGGATCAGACAATTTCGTGGAAATTTGCTGATATTTACGAACTCGATCGTTTGATTCCACAAGACACGCTCGAGAGTGCGCCGCCATTTTTTCACGGGCTTTCTCCGGTGATTTCGCTTCGGGATGCAAACTTCTGGCCAAATTTTCCAACGAGTGCCGAGCGGATTTCGGATTTTTATGTCCAGGCAGGAGAGAAGGAACCAACGGTGATCGTGGGGATTAATCTCAACCTGATTCGTGAGATTTTGAAAATCACAGGGCCTGTTTATCTCGACCAGTGGGGAATTACGTTAGATGAACACAACTTTGACCTCGGGCTTCAGTTTCTTGTCGAATCTAAGATCGCCGGGCGGTACGACGTCAAATCTCCGGTCGTGGCCTTTGGTCAGGAGGTTTTCAAAAAAATTGGGTCTCTCGATTTATCAAATAAAGAAGCAACGGATCGCATTGATTTTGCCACTTTCTGGGACTCAAAAAACATTCTGGCGTGGTCTTCAATCGACAAAACCCAACGGCAATTTGAATTCTGGGATATTGATGGCGCATTAAAACGGAAATCTGATGCGGATAATGTGCTCCAGTTTGATTTTGTCTCCGTGGGAGCCAACAAATCCGAAAAATTTATGTGGACGAAGATCTCTCATGATTCCCGTATTGGATCCGATGGAGAGGTTGAAAATACACTTGAAATCAAACGAACACACGCTCTGCAATCCAATGAAATTCCGAACTTATTGGGCATTGCTGGCTGGTTTGAGAATGTGAAATCGCTTTTGAACGAGGATCTGTACTGGAAACTCGGGGCCGGAGAAAACCGAACCGTGATTCGTGTATTAGTGCCTCAAGATGCGATCTTAGCTGAAACAGTGAGTCCTTCCGGGCCGATTACGACGGCGGCGGTAGATTTTTCTCCCTACTGGAAAGTGTTTGAAGTTCCCGCGTTTGTCCTCCCGGGAGAATCTCTCGACATTACGCTCAAATACCAGACCCAAATTTCTCGTGGTTCGCACAATTGGCGGCCTTATTTTCTCCAGCTATTTGCCAGTCCAGGAAAGGAAAAAGTCCGGTTTGTATCGACTATTTCTACGAAAGATGGTGGGCGATTCGAAGCCGAAACGGATAATATCGGGCGTCCGGAGACATTGATTGACCAGGATTTTCGAGCGGTGGTGAAGTTTGAGGAATAATATTACTTCTTGTCACTCTGGCTTGTCCAGAGTCTATTTGGGAGGAGCGATTCTTTCCGTTCTTTTTTTCCCGCAAAAAAAGAACCAAAAAAGCTCCCGGCGGTACTCCATCATCGGCTCCATAAACAAACCAATTTCTGCTCTGACTTCGTCTCCACGACGAAATTGTTTTGAACGGAGTTCGATTCTTCCATAATGCCGGATTTTTTAGTTTGGGGTTATGTATGTTTGAGCCTTTATAGACTTGTTTTTCTAGGTGTTTTGTGGTACAATCACGCGATGACTGATTCTCAAATCTCAAATACGCAGAGCGAGCCGATTTCACAATTGGCACGGGAAAACCAAGAGCGAGCCGCAAAAGAACGTGCCGGGGCGGCAGGGTTGTCATACGTAAATATTGCGAAATATCCGTTGAGCACAGATGCTATGAAGTTCTCGACGAAAGCAGAAGCTTTGGAGGGGCGATTTTTTCCTTTTGATAAAAATGGGAAAACACTTCGTGTTGCCGTGGTCGAGCCTGCGACTGATTTATTGGGACGTTTGACGGAAAAATATAAAGCTCAACGATTTGAACCGGACTTTTTTGTATGTTCTCAGACGGGATTCGAAGAAGCCATCCAGACCTACGACAAACCTATTTTTCAAAAGAAAACGATAGAAGTTTCTCAGACCTACGACGAAGGACAGGTAGCGGATTTGTCGGGGTTCCAGAAACTGGAAGGACAAGTGTTTACACTTTCTGCGGCAGAATTTCTTCGACAAGTTGAGCTCGGTGCTGTGGCGGCACGAGCGTCAGATATTCATTTCCAACCGACGCATGAAGGACTCGAGCTTCGTCTTCGGATTGATGGAGTTCTTCAACCGGCGATGACTATTCCAGAAGAACCTTCAGAAGCCTTGATCACTCGGATAAAATATGAAGCTGGGATGCGAGCAAATGTTTCAGACATGCCACAAGACGGAGCCATTTCTTTTATGGCGAATGGACGATTGATTGATCTCCGTGTATCGACATTGCCGACGCCTGCCCGAGAATCTGTGGTAATGCGTATTTTGGATTCCCGACGAGGGATTAAGACTTTCTCGGAATTGGGATTTGCGAAGTTTACTGAAGAAAAAATGTTGGCCGCTTTGCACAAAAAGAACGGGCTTGTGCTCGTGACAGGACCAACGGGAAGTGGGAAAACAACGACGTTGTATTCAATGCTTAAAGAATTGAATGACCCAAAACGAAAATTAGTGACCTTAGAAGATCCGATTGAATATCATTTGCCAGGCGTGTCTCAATCTCAGGTAAATGAACAACGAGAATACAACTTTCGATCAGGATTCAAATCTCTCCTCCGGCATGATCCGGATGTGATTTTGGTGGGAGAGATCCGTGAGTTTGCGACGGCACGGTTTGTGTTTGAGGCAGCCCTGACGGGACATATGGTGCTTTCTTCTCTGCATACCAATTCTTCTGTGGGAGCGATTTCTCGTCTCCGAAATATGGGAATGGAGGACTACAACATTGCCCCCTCGGTCAATGCGGTTTTTGCGCAGCAACTCGTTCGAAAGGTTTGTCCACACTGTCATAAGCAAGAAAAGATTCAAAAGTTTACGGAGGCCGATCCAAACGTGCTTTCAACGATTTCTCGATTGAAAAAAATATTCCCGGAGATGAAAGTTCCAGACACTTTCCCGGTTTCTGTGGGATGTGAAAAATGTGCCCAAACAGGATATTTGGGATTGACGGCGATCTGTGAAACATTCTTTGTGACGGATGAAATTCGGGAAATGATCCTCCACGGAGACTCAGAAGGACAAATCCGAAATTATCTTCTCGAAAAAACAGATTTCGTATCTTTGGCCGAAAACGGTCTCATGAAAGTCCTTAATGGAGAGACAACTCTAGAGGAGATCCAACGAGTAGTCGGAAAATAGATAACATACCATGGACCAATCCAAAATAGAACAGATTCGAAACGCAATAGAGAAGGGAGAAAAAATTCCATCCTCTTTGGTGGGCGATTACAAAGATTGGACTCGTTTTATGGTTGAGAATGTTGTTGAAAAAAAAGAAATAGAGAATGTTCGTCCGAAGCAAGGTTTATTTGTGAAAATTACAAAGTTTTCCCCAGAGAAATAAAAATAATTTTTATTTGACATAAATTTGTGTTTATTTAATTTATGCATGTTTTTATTTTTTGCAGATTTGAAAATGGAAAATATTGGAAGTAAAGATACAGAAAAAGAGTCGATTCAGGCTTTAACGCAGCAAATTAAAAATCTTTCGGATGATGCAAGTTTTGAATTACTACAATCAATTCAAAATAATATTTATTATGGGAAACTTCGACGTGGATTAAAAAAGAAAGTGTCGAATCTTCTTCAAAAGAGATCTAATGAGCAATTTCAAAAAACAACGGGTTCTACGACGGAGCCATCCAAAGAGGTAAGTGAGTTTGTAAAAGACTTTCTTGCACGGACAAAAAATATGTTTGATGATGAAGAATAAAACGAAGTTACAATAATTCTTAATCCACTTAAATCATGGTAGTTGAAGACTGGCAAAAAAAAGAAGATGCGGCGGCAGAAGAAATTGATGCTTTGCGTGAAGAGTACTCTGAATTTATAAAAACAGATCCCGGAGAGATTCAAAAAAGGAAAGATCTTGTGGCGGACTTTCTTAAAAACAAGAAAGACAAAACGAACATCAGTGTTACAGAGAAGCCTTTGAAAAAGAATTAATCTATTTCAGAAATATATTTAGAAAGCATCCATACAAAGGGTGCTTTTTTTGTATACAAAAACATTCCTTTGTTTTTTGAACACCTAAAAAGTTAGAAATGCGTCACGAGAAAAATTTTTCTCCCGTCACAAAAACCGGTGTTCGTACTTTCTAAATTTTTTTGAACATGAAAAACAGAACAACGAAAGCGATGATGATTGGACTTCTTGTAGCCGGAGGTTTCTTTTTTGCGATCCCTCACAATGCAGAAGCCGCTACGTATCAAACGAAAACAGAGTGGCGACAGGCGCTACAGGCAAAACTCCAACGAAAAAATACCACTCGAAAACAAAGAGTCCTCCGAGAACGAATGAGTGGAGGAATTTCCTTTGAACGATATACAGGATCAGCCGTTTCAGAAGCAAAACAAAAAGAAGTGTTGGATGAGCGTCGTACAGAAGCTCGACAACGACTCTTTGCTCAAATTTTAGGTGTCAAACGAGAAGCCCGAAAAGCTTTGGTTGCTCGCCAACGAGCCAATGGAACCTATCACTACGAATATGAAGTAGCGATGGATTAAAATATTTTGCCCACCAAATAAAAAAGAAGGCGAGACGTCGACGTCTCGCCTTCTTTTGGTTTTGAGCAAATATTTAGGCTTTCCCTAATGTTTTTTCTCCTTCTCCCCAGTTTACCGGACAGAGATCTCCTGTTTGGAATGCTTTCAAGGTTCGCAACAATTCCTCAGGATTTCGTCCCACAGGAAGGTTGTTTACGGTCATTGATTGCAAGATCCCATCTGGATCGATCAAGAATGCTCCCCGAAGGCTCATTCCGTCATCGTGAAGAATTCCGTAGTTGTACGAAATGTCTTTTGTGAGATCAGAGATGATTGGAAATTTAAGTTTTCCGATTTTTTCATCTGCTTTTGCCCATGCTTGGTGTGAAAATACAGAGTCGATAGAGGCTCCCAAGATTTGGCAGTTTGCTTTATCAAACTTTTCTTGCATGTCTCCGAGCGCATAGAGCTCAGTAGGGCAGACAAAAGTAAAGTCGAGTGGGTAAAAGAAAAGGAGTACCCATTTCCCTTTGTAGTCGGCAAGGGAAACTTTGGCATCTACGTTCCCGTTGTGATAGGCAGGAGCCGTAAATGTTGGCGCAGGACGCCCGATAGCGAGTTCTGGAAAATGATCCATGGTATAAAAAGAATTAAATAATTAATGACTGATTTTTGAGGTTCGAACGTTTTTTTGATCACTGAGCGGATTCCCAAAACCTCGACCTATTTTTACGCAAAATATGATCGCCACATCCAGCATCGTTTTTCAAAACTTGAGAGGATAGGGATCAAAGTGTCGTTTGTGGTTTCGTCTCCTTTGTCTGCGGCCAATTCGATCACTGATCGAAGTTGTCGGATGAAGGTTTCATTGTCTTCAAGAAGGATGGCAAGCATTTTGTCTTCACCAGGAACTTCTTGAGTCTCTTTGACTTCGGAAGTTGCCAAAAACTCTTTCATGCTTCCTGGGGCTCGGAATCCGAGCATTCGCACACGTTCGGCGATTTCATCGTTGTGTTCAGCAAGGGCTTCGTATTGTTCTTCAAAAGCTTTGTGAAGAGCCATAAAAAGTTTCCCTTCTACGTTCCAGTGAAAGTTTTATGTTTTGATGTAGAGTGTGTAGCTGGTCCCCAATAGTTTCTTGAGGGCTTCTGCTAATTGTTTTCGAGTGCTTTCTTCGAGTCCGATATTCATTTTTGTCATGATTAAAAAAATTAAAGAGATTTATTTTTTGCTGATGTCTTTTTTGCAAAGATACCAGTCGGTTACATCATACTGCTTATTGTTAAAATTTTCTTCTGCTTTTTCTGCAGTATCTGCTGGTGGGACAATGACTTTATCCCCCGGTTGCCAATTGGCAGGTGTGGCAACTCCAAATTGAGAGCTTGTTTGGAGAGCGTCAACAAGGCGAATCAACTCATCTACTCGTCGTCCAATAGGCATTGGGTAGTAAATGATAGAGCGGATCATTCCTTCTGGATCGATAAAGAACACAGAGCGCACCGTAGAGGTATGACCTTCTGCTGGATGGATCATGTTGTATTTTACAGAGATATCCATAGAAAGGTCATCAATAACCGGAAATGGGATTTCTACTCCTGTTTTTTCCTTTATATTTCGGATCCATGCAATGTGAGAATAGAGAGAATCTACAGACAGTCCGAGGAGTTCAACATTTCGTTTTTGAAATTCATCATAG
Source organism: Candidatus Altimarinota bacterium (assembly GCA_050292255.1). Lineage (GTDB taxonomy): Bacteria > Patescibacteriota > Gracilibacteria > UBA4473 > UBA4473 > JBNKLH01. Next base: position 8,564 of record JBNKLH010000025.1, read on the forward strand.
GCGTCCGCAAGAGCCATAAACTCTGTCGTACAAACGGGCGTAAAGTCCGCCGGATGAGAAAAGAGCATAAGCCATTTCCCTTTGTAGTCAGAGAGTGAAATTTCTCCCTGTGTGGTGTTTGCGGTAAATTCTGGGGCTGGACTTCCCAAAAACAAGGGTTCGTAGGAAAACTCAGAGGTTTCGAGTTTTTCAATTTCTTGCTGAAGAGAGAGTTCGTCGATTTTTTTCGCGTCTTTTGGTGGGATGACTCCACAGCAACCGCCGGCATTTTTATTTTTTCCAAACATGGGAGAAGGAGAGTTAGAAATTACTTCTATTGTAGCACGGGATTACGTTTTCCGCTGACAAAGAAGTTTACAGAAACAGATTCTATTTTAAACTGTTTTGCGAGTTGTGGAGTTTTAAAATTACCGATTTCTTCAGGTTGAACATCCCAGATTCTTTTTGAGTCGAGGTGAATAACATGATGATGAGGAGTCATATCGGCATCATACCGGGCGATCCCATCTTTCATTTCGATTTCTCGAATGAAACCCAGTTCTTTGAACTTTTTGAGGTTCTTATATACCGTTGCAAATGAGATTGTGGGAAAAACATCTTGTACCTCTTTCCAGATTTTCTCAGCACTTGGATGAGTCATTGTAGAAGTGAGGTAGGTAAAGATCTCAATTTTTTGAGGAGTAATGGGTAATTTTTTCGCCCGACACGCCTCTATGAAATTGTGGATTTGTTTTTCCTGAGCTGATTTATTCATTCTGATAGAAAACTATTGTTCGTGGATAATTATTATCCATTGTGTATATTGTGTCAAATTATTTCTACAAAAGGTTTGACAATGCACGTTTACCCTCTAAAATCCGTCCGTCTTTTTACTAAAATCTCTTAACCTTTTTACAAAATGGCAGATTTTCAACGAAACAAGCCTCATGTGAATGTTGGGACTATTGGTCACGTGGACCATGGGAAAACAACTTTGACAGCGGCTATTACGGTTACACTTTCTAACCGACTTCCTTCTGAAGTGAACGTGCCTCGAGCATTCGATCAAATCGATAACGCTCCAGAAGAAAAAGCACGTGGGATTACTATTGCTACATCTCACCAAGAATACGAAACAGAAGCACGACACTACGCTCACGTGGACTGTCCAGGTCATGCCGACTACGTTAAAAACATGATTACTGGTGCGGCTCAAATGGACGGAGCGATCTTGGTTGTGGCTGCGACTGACGGTCCAATGCCTCAAACAAAAGAACACATCCTCTTGGCTCACCAAGTGGGAGTGGATCACATCGTTGTATTCCTCAACAAATGTGACATGGTAGACGACGAAGAAATGCTTGAACTCGTTGAAATGGAAGTTCGAGAAGAACTCTCAAAACGAAAATTCGACGGAGACAACGCACGAATCATCCGAGGATCAGCTTTGAAAGCTCTTGAAGATCCATCAGGAGAATGGGGAGACAAAATCATGGAACTCATGAAAGCTCTCGACGAAGTTATCCCTGAACCAAAACGAGAAACTGATAAAGATTTCTTGATGCCAGTGGAAGACGTGTTCTCAATCAAAGGACGAGGAACAGTGGCTACTGGACGTATCGAACAAGGTATCGTTCACACAGGAGATACTCTCGAACTCGTGGGGATCAAACCATCTCGAGATGTTGTTATCACAGGAGTTGAAATGTTTAAGAAAACTCTTGATGAAGGACAAGCAGGAGACAACGTTGGTCTTTTGATCCGAGGTATCGAACGAGAAGAAATCGAACGAGGACAAGTGATCGTTAAAAAAGGATCAATCACTCCTCATACAGAATTCGAATCAGAAGTATACGTATTGAAAAAAGAAGAAGGTGGACGACACACTCCATTCTTCAGTGGCTACAGACCGCAGTTTTACATCAGAACAACTGATGTAACCGGAGAGGTTACACTGCAAAAAGGCGTTGAGATGATCATGCCAGGTGATAATGTCAAAATGAATGTAAAACTCATTGTTCCAGTTGCATCTGAAGAAGGACTGCGATTTGCAATCCGCGAAG
>JBNKLH010000026.1:0-10334 GCA_050292255.1 Candidatus Altimarinota bacterium
CAACTTGTTCAAGAGGCTTGTTTTCTGGCAATGTATCGTTTTGCCCAATCACGCTTATTCCCATCGAAACAACAAGAACAAGAGACATAATTACTTTTTTCATAATTAATCTGAATTTTGATTTTTAACTTTATTTTCGAACAGACACCTGATCTCAAGAAAACCAAATATCTGTCCGAAAAAACATAATGAAATCCGTCACCGAAAAGAGCAAACGAGAAACCTTGGTCGCATAAAAAGTATGGCCAAATATTTCACAAACAATTTATTAACAGGAATTACAAGAAAGTCAATCAAGTAAAAAAACTTGTCACAAAAGCCTTTTTTAAAAGTATATCCACACCTCATTATTTTTCTCGGAAATCAAGACTCTTTGTGTTGACTCAATGTGGAAAAAAGTCTAGGTTCGGACGCGTGGAGTTTTCCACAATTATCAATCAAAAAGCTCTTCGCAAAAGAGCTTCCCCCACCTAGCTTTTACATGAAAAAATTATTAGAAACACTCGGAAAAAACGTTGCCATTATCGGAACACAGTGGGGAGATGAAGGAAAAGGAAAACTCGTAGATGCCATCAGTGGTGAATTTGATATCATCGCACGATTTTCTGGTGGAGCTAATGCCGGACACACGATCATGGTAGACGGAAAGAAATTCGTCTTTCATCTTTTGCCGTCTGGACTTTTGCACGACAAAACCATCGGGGTGATCGGAAATGGAACGGTGGTAGACCTTCCTTCTATTATTGAAGAAATCCAAGGACTTCGGGATGCAGGACTCGCGGACGTAGAAGACCGAGTAAAGATTTCTCTCCGAGCACACGTACTCCTCGGATATCACAAAAAAATCGACCAAGAACTCGAACGACGAAAAGGAGATAAAAAAATCGGAACTACCGGACGAGGGATCGGGCCAGCGTATTCGGATAAAACAGCTCGTATCGGAATCCGATGCGAAGATTTGCTCGATATAGAACTCTTGGAAGAAAAAATCCGATACAACTGTGCTTTCCACGGAAAGAACTATGACCTAGACCTCAATCCAGAAGAAGAAATTGAAGCCCTCATGGCCGTACGAGAACAAATCAAACCGTTTTTGATCGACACACGAAAATTTCTCTACGATGCGGAAAAATCTGGAAAACGAATCCTATTTGAAGGAGCTCAAGCACATCAACTCGATCTCGATCATGGAACCTACCCATTCGTAACTTCTAGCCCGGTATCTATCGGAGGAGTATGTACAGGACTCGGGATTCCTCCACAGAAAATTTCTGGAGTGATCGGAATCGCCAAAGCCTACATCACACGAGTTGGATCAGGACCATTCCCAACAGAACTCGAAGATGAAACCGGAGAATTACTCCGAAAACAAGGATACGAATTTGGGGCTACGACTGGACGACCACGACGATGTGGATGGTTTGATGCTGTGGCTACCCGGAACTCTATCGAGACCGCAGGAATCGATGTCATCAACCTTACAAAACTTGATGTACTCTCTGGATTCAAAGAAATCAAAGTCGCGACAAAATACACCCTTGATGGACGCGAACTCTACACCGTCCCAACGACACGAAAAGCAATGAAAAAGCTTGAACTAGAATACATCACTTTGCCTGGATGGGACGAAGACATTTCTCAAGCAAAAACTTTTGAAGATCTTCCTGAAAATGCACAAAAATACGTGCTCAAACTCGAAGAACTCATCGACACCCCTATCCGTTCTATCGGGATCGGAGCAGATCGAAATGATCTGATCTTCCGGTAGAAAAAACAAACACAAAACATTAGAACAAAAAAAGTGCTCACAGGAGCCATTATTTCTTTTACCCAAAAATCAAAAAAACATGGATAAAACAGCCCTCTGGAATGCCGTCTTGACTCGAATGAACGGGAAAATCTCTCGTATGGAGTTTCATACCTGGTTTAAAAAGGTCAAATTGACGCAAATTTCCGGATCCGCTGCTCTCATCTCATGCCCGACTGAGATGAACAAAAACTGGCTCGAATCAAAATATCGAGGAGTTATCCAAGCCAATCTCAATGCGATTTTGCCTGAGATTGATCGTGTGTTTTTTGAAGTAAACCTTTCTTTGGCGGATGAAGAACCCACTGATACGCCAGAGGTATTTGAAAAACCAAAACCAGCTCGAAAACTCCCAAATCAGCCGGTTGCCCGATTTGAATCCGGACACGAAACACGGATTACTCAAGAAAAATTCACATTGAAAAACTTCGTGGTAGGAGAAAAAAGCAAGTTTGCACACGCCGCCTGTGAAGCAGTGGCAAACTCAGATCTCAATGCGCCAAAAAAATACAGTCCCCTCTTTATTTATGGGGGCGTCGGACTTGGAAAAACTCACTTGCTTCAAGGAACCGCCAATGAACTTCGACATAAAAATCCGGACGCAAAAATCATCTATGTGACCGCAGAACGATTGATGAACGAAATCGTGAAAGCGATTAAAGAACGAAAAACAGATCTTTTGAGAAAAAAATACCGACAGGTTGATGCGCTTATTATTGATGATATCCAATTTTTCGAAGGAAAAGAAAAATCCCAGGAAGAATTGTTCAATACGTTTAATGACCTGTACGAGTTCAATCGGCAAATTATGTTTTCTGCGGATCGACCACCTGCCGACTTACTCGGGATCACAGATCGACTCCGAAGCCGTATGGGATGGGGATTATCTGCGGACGTACAAATGCCGGAATTCGAAACGAAAGTGGCTATCATCCAAGAAAAAGCGAAAGAACTACAACTCTTTTTGCCAAAAGACGTGCAAGAATTTATCGCGACAAATATCCGATCCAATCTCCGAGATTTGGAAAATGTACTCAATCAAATCTCTGCAGAAGTAGACATCTCTGGAATCTCCCCAACCGTACAAAGTGTCGGGAAAATATTCCGAAAATTACATCCAACCGAAGACGTTATGGCACGAGCTGACGGGAAAGGATCTCTCGCAAAATCTGCAGACGATGTGGTTACACTCGTTAGTGATTACTTCCAAGTGCCAGCAACGGATCTCCTCGGAACCTCTCGAAAACAAGAAATCGTGTTCCCACGACAAATCTCTTGGTTGCTCTGCAAAGAAGTATTGAAAATGAGCTACGAAGCGATCGGAGCGGCCTTTGGTGGAAAAAACCACACGACGATCATGCACGGACTCCGAAAGATCAAAGATCTTTCACGCAAAGATTCTGCAACCGCTCAACACCTCCACGCATTGAAGAAAGATTTAGGAGTGAAATAATTCTCAAACTATGAAATCCGTCCACATTCTCAATTTGATTCTGATATTTGGATACACGGCCCTATCCTTTGTGGCCGCCGCGGCGCTCTTCCCGAAATTTATCAAGTTTGTCCAAAACTACAAACTCACACAAAAAATCCGAGAGGAAGGACTCTCAGGAGGCGCATCAAAACTCTTCAGCAAACTTCATGCGCACAAAGCCGGAACGCCCACTATGGGAGGAGCGGTTATTATTTTTAGTGTACTCCTGACCGTTGGGATTTCCTGGATTTTGGAAATGCTCAATATCGTGGACTTTTCACTTCTCGATCGAGGAGAAACCTACCTTCCTGTCGCAACACTTTTTTTCGTAGGAATTCTCGGGCTCGTCGATGACTATCTCAACATCACCGAACGCTCCAAACAAAAAGGTTTATCCGCAAAAGTAAAACTCTGGTCGCTTATTCTTTTTGCCGTGTTGGGAGCTCTGTGGTTTTCACTCAAGCTCGAATGGTCCATCATCCACATCCCTGGGATCGGAGACTATGATATCGGACTTTGGTACTTCCCTTTGTTTATCTTTATCTTGGTGGGGACGAGTAACTCAGTAAACTTAACTGACGGACTCGACGGACTAGCTGGAGGATTACTCGCCATCGCCTTTGGAGTCTTTGGGGCGATATCGTATTTCTACGGACTGCCGATTCTCACGGTGCTTTGTATGGTGATCGTGGGAGCGCTTTGTGCGTTTCTTTGGTTTAACGTCCCACCGGCCAAAATCTACATGGGAGACACCGGATCCCTCGCCCTCGGAGCCACGCTTGGAGTCATCGCGATGCTGACAAATGCAGTGGTTATCTTGGCGATTGTGGGCGCCGTATTCATCATCGAGACACTTTCTGTAAGTCTTCAACTCTTTTGGAAAAAGAAGTTCAAACGAAAACTTTTTAAGATCGCTCCTATTCATCATCACTTTGAAGCAAAAGGATGGTCAGAAACCCAAGTCACAATGCGTTTTTGGCTCATCGGAGCGGCTTTTGGGGTGGCCGGACTGCTGATCGGACTCCTCGGAATGGGTGAAGGCGGCATTTTGTAAAGCTGAACGCCCCCTAACCCCCTCTTGAACCAAGTGGGGGGGAACTTCAATCCCCCTTGCCCTTAGTTTAAGGGAAAGGGGCCAGGGGAAAGGGTTATAACATTCTCCACAACCAAACAAACTATCCATTATCAAAACAATGATTCCGAATCTTTTTCTCCTGACAGGTGACAACGAATTCCATCTTCGCGAACGCGCGAAGCTATATCGAACTGGGTTTTTGAAAAAATATACCGACGGAGAACTGACGTTTTTTGAGAATGATAAAACACTCGCAGATCTCGAAAATCTCGTCCTCACTCCCAACCTTTTCGGAGGAAAACGGATGGCTATTTGTGAAGATTTTTGGAATGCAGAAAACTTTGAAAAAGCCGAAAAAACAAAGTTTTTTGAAACCCTTCCCGATTTTGAAGAAAGCTCTATCATCATTGTTATTGCGCCAAAATTAGATAAACGCCTCAAGGCATCAAAATACTTATTGAAAAATGCAAAAGTCGAGCAATTCGACCTCTTGGATGAAATGGGAACGCTCCGTTGGATCGAAGAATACACGGCCAAAAAAGGCGGAAAAATATCGAGACGCAATGCGCAGTTTCTCTTGAACCGATGCGGAGAAGATCTCTGGACTCTTTCGCAAGAAATCACGAAATTAACAACCTTGTGCGACGGACGAGAGATTGAGCAAGCCGATATCGAATCCCTCACACGTGCCAATCCCAAAATGGAAATCTGGGATTTTCTCACCAATCTCAGTCAAAAAAAATCCGCCGCTGCGATCAAGAAACTCCGAACGCTCGTTGAAACCGGACAATCTATCCATCAGGTTTTTTCGATGATCCAACGAGAAACACGGATCCATGCCCAACTCCGAGCAGGATTGGATCAAGGCATGCCCGCCAAACCATTAGCCAGCAAATGTGGGATTCACCCATTTGTCGTACAAAAAACACTGCCTCTCACAAAAAACTTTTCCCAAGCGCAACTCGCCCAAATGTATGATGCATTGTTTGAGATCGAACGAAGTCTCAAAACCGGAGGCATCAGCACGACCTCTCAGGACACGAGTGAACTTGAACTCGCGATCGAGAAGTTTATCGTAAAAGTCTGCCAATAGAAAAAAGGTTGCATTTGTGAGCGAAGGAAAAAGAGAAACGTCGAATGTGAGCAAAAAAAATTTGCACGGAAGACAAAAGTTTACAAAAAGTGAGCTTTGCAAATTTAAGCGAACGAGACATATTCTCTTCCGAGCGAACAACCGCAACGAGCTTTTTTGGTTCTTTTTTGGCGGGCAAAAAAGAACGGAAAGAGTAAAAGATTTATTTTCCCCTTTTAAATTTAACCTTTAAAATCAAGCTAATGTATCTCCTCCTTTCCTTTGGTGTTCTCGGAGCTCTCCTCGGAAGCTTCACTACAATGCTTATCCATCGCCTTCATCACGAAGAAAAAGGAATCCTCTGGGGACGATCAAAATGTCCGAAATGTGCCAAAACCTTATCAGCTAAAAACCTCATCCCCATTCTTTCTTGGCTTCTTCAGGGAGGAAAATGTTCTCATTGTCGGCACAAAATCCCCTGCTTCTATCCCCTTGTAGAAATCAGTTTTGTAAGCACCTTTGTTCTCTTTGCGTGGTATTTTCCTGATCTCAAAACAACCTGGCCTTATTTCATCGCTTTGTTTTTTGCTCTCATACTCTTTTGGTATGATGTACGATTTTATGAAGTAGACCGACGGATATCTTTTCCCGCCATCATTCTCGCTCTCTATTGGGCTTTCTTTCGTCCAGAGGGCTGGGAAATTTTTGCTATCGGAGGACTCGTCGGAGGTCTCTTCTACTTTGTACAATATTTTTATTCAAAAGGTCGATGGGTCGGTGCCGGAGACATTGAACTAGGAATCTTTATGGGACTGCTCCTGGGATGGAAAATATTCCTTCTTGCCCTCTTTGCGTCCTATATTTTTGGAAGCATTATTTCTATTCCTATCGTCATCTGCACCAAAAAACTCGGCTGGAAATCAAAGGTCCCCATGGGCGCATTTCTCATGCCATCATTGATCATATTTCTCCTTGTGGGACAACAAATCTGGGATTGGTATATGCACTTAGCTTTCTAAAAACGCATCATTCGCCAAAACTCTTTTTTTCGGTACAATTGCTCGTGCATTCGTATTGAATTTTAAGCTATGGCCAAACACAACGTCACCAACCCATCAGGATTTCTTGAATTTTCTCCGCTCCAAGAACGCGTCCGCCAAGAATGGATACGCGTTATCACAGAGGTATTTGAAAAAAATGGATTCCCGCGGATCGATACGCCTCTCGTAGAACGAGCAGAAAATTTCGTGGCGAAGGACGGAAACCCAAAAGAAATCTACATTCTCGATCGGTTGCTAAGAGATGAAGCCATCGATCAGGACAAAGACCAACGGGCGATCCGATTTGATCATACCGTGCCTATGGCGCTCTATGTGGCACGACACTTCAACGACATCTCATTTCCCTTTCGACGAAGTGTCATCGGACCCGTCATGCGGGGAGAACGGGCACAAAAAGGACGATTCCGCCAATTCGATCAGTGTGATATCGACGTGATCGGAAGCGAACACCTTTCGTTGCTCAATGACGCACAAATGCCAGCGATCATTATTGAAATTTTTGAAAAACTCCTCCCAGGGCAAGACTTCGTGGTTCGGATCAATAATCGAAAGATCCTCACCGGATTTTTCCGAGAACTCGACGTAACACCAGAACAATTCAAAGATGTGCTCCACATCGTAGATGACCTCGAAAAACACGGAGAAGCAAAGGTAACCGCTGAACTCAAAGCATTTGGAATGAGCGATAAGAATATCGAAAAACTCTTCCAGTTTGTGGAAGTGAAAGGAAGTGACGAAGAAATATTACAGTTGTTGGAAGAACTAACTGGAAATGAAGTTTTCCGTGAAGGAGTAGCAGAACTTCGGGAAACACGAGAAGCACTCGAAAGTATGGCTATTCACCCAAAACGAATCCAAATCGATCTCTCTATCGCTCGTGGACTCGATTATTACACGGGGACGGTGTATGAAACAAACCTTCTCAACAAAGACGGAACAAAAAACACATCCCTCGGATCTATCTGCTCTGGAGGACGATACGATGACCTCGCATCAATATTTACAAATAAGAAACTCCCAGGAGTCGGGATCTCCATTGGACTAACAAGATTACTCTGGCAACTTTTTGATGCAAAAATTTTAGAACCAAAACGCGCTACTTCTACACAAGTTCTTATCCTCACGATGGATGAATCCGCAACCAAAACCGCTCTCGAAACCGGCGCGCGATTGCGAAAAAAAGGATTGTCCGTAGAGAACTATTTTGAAAAGAAAAAAATTCAGAAACAGTTTGCGTATGCAGATAAACTCGGAATTCCGTATTGTCTCGTACTCGGTGAAAATGAAGTAAGCAATGGAACTATCACAATCAAAGACATGGTGAACGGAACCCAAGAGACCGTAAAAAATGACGAAAAGCTTGTTTCATTGTTAAAATAAATTTGCACTTCTTTAATATTTGTTATCATACAAGTAATGAAAAAGATTTTGACCGTTTTCGCGCTCGGATCGCTCTTCGTTTTAGCAGGATGTGAACGACCAAATGTTCCAACCTCTACTCAAAATGAGAAAGTCGAAGCTAAGCTTTTCTTGCAAAAATCTGACCAAGATGCAGCCCTTCAAATGGTCGGAGAACACCTTAAGAATGCACCAGAATACAAGAGTAAGAATGGATTCAATCTCCATCTCACCAACAAAATGACTCTTGGAGGAAGCAATAACTGGAATTTCACATTCCAATTCAAAATGGCAAACACAAACGCCGTTGGACAATTCCTCGTAAAGGTTCGTGACGGAAAAATTGATGACACCAAGTTTTCTGAACGTATGACCGACGGGACACCCGTAAAATAAAGCATTCTCATGAGTGACTTTGGAATTCTTTCTACACAACTCCGACTCGCGCGGGGCGGCCTTCTTTCGACGGAATTAAAAGTTCCTCTTGAAAACAAAGAGGATCTTTCGGTGTGCTATACCCCTGGGATCGCCGAACCCTGTCGAGATATTTCCAAAGAACCAAGCCTTTCAAAAAAGCTTACCATTCGGAAAAATACCATCGCCGTGGTTTCAGATGGATCTGCCGTACTTGGACTGGGAGATATCGGTCCAGAGGCAGCGCTTCCCGTCATGGAAGGAAAATGTATGTTGTTTAAAAAATTCGGAGGTGTAGATGCTTTCCCCATCGTAACAAATGCTAAAACCGCTGATGAAATCGTCGATTTGGTGGAAAAGATCGCTCCTACTTTTGGAGGCATCAATCTAGAAGATATTGCCGCACCGAAATGCTTTGAAGTACAAGATAGACTGATTGAAAAGCTTGATATTCCAGTGTTTCACGATGATCAGGATGGAACGGCTATTGTATGCCTTGCCGCACTGAAAAATGCACTAAAGGTCGTCAAAAAATCTCTCAAAGACGTAAACATTGTCATTTCTGGAGCCGGAGCGGCTGGGATTGCCATCGCACGATTATTGCGAAAAGCCGGAGCCACAAAGCTCTGCCTGATTGATTCAAAAGGAATCGTGAGCTGTAGCCGAACAAACCTCACACACGCTAAGAAAATATTCTGCTGTTCTCAAGCCGGTTCTCTGACCGATGCATTGCGTGGAGCAGATGTATTCATTGGAGTTTCTCGTGCAGGGCTTGTATCCCCACAAATGGTGGAATCTATGAATTCAAACGCCATTGTCTTTGCTATGGCAAATCCAGAACCAGAAATCCGCCCAAAAGATGCCCTTCGGGCCGGAGCCAAAATCGTAGCGACCGGACGATCCGATTTCCCAAATCAGATCAATAATGTACTCGTCTTCCCAGGGCTTTTCCGAGGATTATTGGACAAAGGCATCACCAAAGTCACTGATGATATCAAGCTCCGAGCAGCAGATGCCCTCGCGGCATTAGTCACAAATCCAACGGCAGAAAAAATCATCCCCGCTCCTTTCGATACAGGCGTGGCTGATGCGATCGCGAGTGCGGTTTAGACTTCCATTTTTTGGGAAATTCTGTACGTTATAGGCGTATTGATTTCACCAGATGCTTGATAATATTTTCATTCAATCCAAATCGCTCACAAATCTTCAGAGCGTTCTTTCTTTTGAAGACTATACCAAAGTCGTCATTTTCACGGATGAAAATGTGGCCGAGCATTGGCTGGACACACTGCAATCAAATTTAAAAAATCCAGCACCAGTTCTCATTATTCCCGCTGGAGAAAAAGAAAAGAATTTAGGAAATGTGGAAAACTTGTGGAAATTTTTACAAGAAAATAAATGCGATCGAAACTCTGTTTTAATCAATCTCGGCGGTGGAGTCGTCACCGATATGGGTGCTTTTGCCGCAAGCACATTTATGCGCGGGATTGATTTTATCAATATCCCTACCACCCTTCTCTCTCAAGTCGACGCGAGCGTTGGGGGGAAAACCGGCTTTAACTTTGGAGGGGTCAAGAATCTCATCGGAACCTTTACGGAAGCGAAAAAAGTGATCATTGATCCAGAGACGCTTTCTACATTGCCTGTGCGAGAACTCAATTCTGGATGGGGAGAAATCATTAAACACGGACTCATTGCGGACCGTGAGTATTTTGAAACCTTATCACAATTGGAAGGCGACATTGGCCAATATCGCCTTCCGAAAAATACAATTGAATCAATAATCCGACGATCCTGCGAATTGAAATCAAACGTCGTTAAGCAAGACGCCACCGAAAAAGGTCTTCGAAAAATCTTAAACTTTGGGCATACACTCGGACATGCCATTGAAATCTTGAGCGAAGGAAAACTCCTCCACGGAGAAGCGATTGCTGTGGGGATGATGGGAGAGGCTTTTATTTCTAAGGAACTCGGGTATTTGACTGATTCGGACGTAGAAAAAATAAAGACCACTATTGAGCAATTTCATCTAC
>JBNKLH010000027.1:0-10163 GCA_050292255.1 Candidatus Altimarinota bacterium
AACAGCTAAAAGCCAACAATATCCGCATTCGCACCATCGACACCCACGCCAAAATGCGCGCGCAGGCCGAAAACCTGACGATGCCCATCTTGCTGCTTCTGCTTTCGATGGCGGCGCTTTTTGCCTTCGTGGGCTTTGCCATATCCAAAATGCTTTTAATTGCTCCAGAGCAAGTGGTCTTTCCCACACAGGAAGAATATCCAGTTTTCTCTGGATAAACACACGCATTCCGATCCTGATTTTCTAAATTTCCCATGAAAAAATTATTCTTTTGAAACCTCCTTCTGAACTTTCCGAATGATCCCATCACTCAAATCTTCTACCGAAATTTCCTCTCCTCCTCCCTCGCAATTCATGGCTCCTTTGTAGGTATCAAACATGGAGCCTTCTGTTTTCCCATTCAAGATATTCTGTATCATCCGCAGGCAAGATTCTTTTCCCATACAAATCTTTCTCCCTGTTGTATCAGGGTGTAAACATTTTTTTCCTATTTTATCCATGCTATTTAGTTTAGAAACCGAGAGGAAATTAATTAAATGCACCGCCTGAGAGTTTCCCCGTGGCACAAGAAATAACTGCTTCCACTTTGCTCATTAATTCATCTTCTGAATCGAGAGTATCTTTCAATTTGTTCATAATATCATAACAACCAAAGGCTCCCGGACAGACTTCTGTCTCTGTTGTTTGAGAATGCGGACAACTTTCGTTCGACATTGGGGAAATTAAATCTACATCCCACCATTACAAAATACTTAAAACATTGTCAAATAACACAATCTAAAATTGACTTTCAAGAGGAAGTCATTAATTTCTATGTGTTTATATTTTTATTAAATCATTTAGAAATGGGATACGGAATACCCACAAACGAATCTGAAACCTTTGCTACAGATGAAGCATTGCTCGAAAAGGGATTGAATAAGTACGAAAACGTACCAGATCATGCGCTGGAAGAAATTCTGAAAACAGGAGATCCAAAGGTAAAAAAGATGGTTCAACTTGTCCTCAACCATCGATCACAAATGCGACCTTAGTTTTGTATTAAATCAAATAATCCAATAACGATGACAACCGAAACCCCGAACAAAGACGAAGTTACAAAGGCTCTAGAACAATTTGGAAACGGCCAACCGGTCGCTCCACGAAAAGATTCACAACCGATCATCATCGTGAATCAAGACATTCTCAAGAGGCTGAACAACGTTACGAAAGAAAAAGAAGAGGAATAATCCCCTTCTCATGATTACCGAATGTATGTAGAGGCACACCATGGTGTACCTCTACTTTTATATTTATTTTAGTCAAAATAATGCCGTCGAGCAGACTCAGGATTGGCATACATTTGACACGCATCAATCTCCTCCAGCACCAAGTCTCCGTAGGTACTATGTAATCGATCTCCCAATTTCGCTTTGAGCTTTTTGTCATTCATAAACTCGAGATACGCTTCCCACAAATTTCGTGGCAAGAACTGAAATCCTTTGTCCCAAATCTCGGTCGGTGTAAGTTTGTAGAGATTTTCATCTGTAAATCCGATAAAACTCACTTCTTCTTCGAGACCAATCATCCCCGCGGCAATAAACCCAATCGCCACTAAATACGGATTTGCCACTGGGTCTGGGTATCGCATTTCGGCTCGAATCGCTTTCTTCAGCACCGCAGGATCTGAGACCGCCGGGATCCTACAAGCGGCCGTCCGGTTGCAAGACCCAATCGCAATCACACATGGAGCTTCATATCCGGGAACCAGTCGAGCATAAGAAACTTCTGATCGATTTGTCATGGCCGCCAATGATCGAGAAGATTTCAAAATTCCCGTAAGAAACTGAAGCGCTTTCTTTGAAAAATATTTTTTGTCTTTTGCATTTTCATCGAAGAAAAGGTTCTGAGATCCATTCCCAACAGACAAGTGACAGTGCATTCCTGACCCATTTCGCGTTGGATATGGTTTTGGCAAAAACGTCACATCAAATCCATAGTTTCGAGCGACTTTGTGAGAAATCAATTTAAATAGCTGGATCCGATCGGCTGTTCGTTCTGCTCGATCAAATTCCCAGTTGATTTCAAATTGTTCATCCCCGACCTCCGCATGAGCTCGTTCGATTTTGAAATCCATATTCGTCAACACACGCGCAATCTCAGCAATAAGGAAACTTTTGGGATCCTTGGGATTGAAGTAGTTTGAGTTTCCTCCGTTTGCAGAACCAATATTTTCTTTGTTCTCAACAAAAAACGCCTCCGGCTCTGATCCCATCATGAGGTTTCCGCCCTCCCACATTTTGGCCAGATCTCCCTGCATTTTTTTCAATTTACTTCGAGCACAATTTGGATGTGGATTCCCTTCTACATCATAGATATCACACATGATCCAATACTCAGTTTTATCGATATCCTGAATACTTGGATCCACTCGTACCAAGGTCTCTACATCTCCTTTCAAGATCGCATCGCTCGCGCTGATATCATTAATCCCTTGAAAACTCGAACCATCATACGCGATCCCGGTAGAAATCAATTCTTTCAATACTGAAATCGGGAAAATAATTTCACGCAATCCCCCTGAAAGATCCGTAACCATTGATTTGAGAATAGCGTCTTCTCGAAGCACATCCTCCAAAACCAAATTTTGCATTTTGAAAAAAAATTAATAAATAGGACGAGTTAATTTTTGGGCGAATAATGATTCAAAACAACTCGTTTTTCGCGCTAAAAAGCAAGTGTTTCAACTTTTTACAGAGACTAAATATCGCTCGACAAAGCATTCTTTTTGGAGAATAATCCATGTGTGTCGAAAAAAAATACAACTTGATACATGAACAAAATCATTGTAAACACACTTCAATCTATTGGGCTCTCCGAAAAAGAGTCTCATATCTATTTGGCGACGCTCGAAAATGGGACTTCTCCCGTCTCTCACATTGCGCAAAGCGCGAACTATAATCGTATCACCACCTATACAATTCTGGAGAAACTCCAAGCACGAGGATTTGTCACCCTGACCGAGCGTGACGGGATAAAACACTTCACCGCTATCTCGCCCGAACTCCTTGTAGAGGACACACAAAAACGAGCCCAGGATTTGGCCAATAAGCTCCCCCTTCTCAAAAGTATTGCCGGAGAAAGTTCTGTGCATCCAACAGTTCAGTTTTTCACCGGACTCGATGGGGTCAAAAAAGCTTACAAAAGCACACTTCTATCCGAAACCGAAATCCTCAACTATGCCAACTCAAAAAACCTTCGGGATCATTGGCCCGCATACGATGAAGAATATGTAAAACAAAGAGCCGAAAAGAAAATATTCCTTCGCGGTTTTGCACCCGAGGACGAGCCGGGATTTCAGGTACATGAGGATGACAAGAAGTTCTATCGGGAAATCCGACTTCTCCCCAAAGAAGACTTCTGGGTAGAAAACGAAATCAATATCTTTGATGACAAAGTGCTTATCACTTCTTTTGATCCCGATATCTTTGCTATCCTTATCCAATCCAGTGCCGTAGCCAACACCCAACGTCAGATTTTTGAAATGATGTGGAAACGAAATGAATAAAAAATCCTTTTCAAAAAAGGTTGCATTTGTGAGAGAAGGAACAAGAGATTCTTCGAATATGAGCGGATAAAATTTGCACGGAAGAAAAAAGTTTCTCAAAAAGAGAGTTTTACAAATTTGAGCGAACGAGAAGTTATCTCTTCCAAACGAACAACCGCAACGAGCTTTTTTGGTTCTTTTTTGGCGGGCAAAAAAGAACGGAAAAGAAATCTATAGGATCTTAAACATCCGACATATCCACTTTCTTTACCTTAAGAAAATGACAAATTTTCCCACCCAATTTTTTAAGTTTTTCCAAATTTTCAGGAGTCTCCAAAACATATCCTCCCCTCCCCGATATTTTTTGCATTCGATCAAAAACCAATTTCCCATCCTGTACCACAAACCGAAGAAGCTCTGACTTCTCTCTTTTTTGGCCGGTGACAATACAAGTACGTGTAGGCATTGAACAAAAAGAAAAAAGCCTCCCATTTCTGAGAGGCTTTTCAAAAGGTTTCAAATTATTCAGCTGAGTCTGCTTCTTTTTTCATTGACTCATCAGATGTTCGTTTGAGAACCAATCGGTGTGAATCAAAATCAATTGATTCGATTGTTCCTTCCAACGTATCTTTGTCGCTGATTTTGAGTTCTGAATGATTTTCAACTCCAAATTGAGCCAAATCAAACCATCCTGTTACATCTTTCTCAACTTCAATGAAGACTCCATTAGAATTCCATCGAAGAACTTTCCCAGAAACCGTTTGTCCTTCTGAGTAGTTTGCAACTTTGTCTTTCCATGGATCTTCTGTCAATCGTTTAATAGAGAGTGAGAGTTTTCCTGGTTCTACTGCCAATACGAGAACCTCTACTTTGTCTCCCAAAGAGTAACGTTTTCCTGGGTTTGAAACATGTCCCCAATCCAATTCTGAAAGGTGAACAAGTCCCTCCACTCCACCGAAAGCAACGAAGATTCCGAATTTTACAACTCCAGAAACTGTTCCTTCTACGATATCTCCCGCTCGGAGATTTTTGAGTGTTTCATCTCGTTGTGATGCATAAGCCGCTTTTTCTGAAACGATCAACTTTCCGTTTTCTCGGTCAGAAGTGATCACTCGCACTGCGAAGTCTTTTCCGATGTGAGATTGGAGTCGTCGGAGGATTTCTGCGCTATCTGCACCGTCTACACGTGGGTAGTTCATTGGTGTCAATTGAGACACCGGCAAGAATGCTTTGATCCCTTTGTATTGAGCGATCAAACCTCCTTTGTTTGCTTCAGTGATTTTTACTTTCACGATTCGTTCATCGTTCAAGCTTTCTTGAAGTTCTGTCCAAACCATTTCTTGTGAAATTCGTCGGAGAGAAAGCATTACCAATCCTTGATCGTTTTCTGGATCGATAACGAGCGCTTCAATTGTTGAACCTTCTTCTACGTCGCTGGTGTCAACTCCGTATCCTGAAGCTTCTTTTTTGGTGATAATTCCTGTCAAACCTCCATCGAGGTCCAAAAGAATTCGAGAAGGATTTACACTCACCACTTCTCCTTTAATTGTTTCTCCGGCCTTATACGTCAAAATATTATCGGCCTTGTCGAATAGGTTTTGCATGTCAGATACTGCCATGTTGAAAATGTAATGCGTTCAAATAAGTTTATTACAGCTTCCTGAGGGCTTTCAGACGCATCACACTGAAAGTCTCGACGAAAAGCAGGACTATTCTATTGAGAGATGACATTTTGTCAATGAAGAAGTTGAAAAAACATCATTTTTATGGTAGAATCCCACGATGATTAAAAATATATTCCGGACTCTTTCCATTGCCAGTGCCTTTGCACTCGCGATTCTCTTGGTTCCAAATGCGGGGTTTTCCCAAAGTGAACCGACGCTTTCAACACAAGTAGTCGATGCCAAGGCGCAAGCCGAAGAATTGATCCAAACAAAAGGAATTGGAGATGTCACCCAAGAACGAATGGAGGCTCGGTTTAAAGAAGCCGAAGCTCTTTTAAATGAAGCCAATAATTTGCCCTCAAGCACTCCCGAAGAATTGGAAACTAAAAATGATACCTACCGAGAAGCTCTCACAACATACAACGCGCTCATCCGGGACCTTTCAACATTGAAAGATTATCGACGAATCCCTCCTGTACGAAGCGGAGGAATCCTTCCCGGACCCGGACGTGATTACTCAGGAGGTGACTATGTAAAGAAAAAATTCATCCCGAAGTTTATCAATGCGACAATAACGCTCCTCTTTTCTGTCTCTATTTTGATTTTGATTGTTAGTGGAGTGATGTACATCCTTGCTTCTGGTGATCAGGATGCGATCAAAAAAGCAAAAGACATGTCTATGTGGGCTATCGCCGGAACTGTTCTCGCGATATTCTCATTCACAATTGTGAAATTCGTTATCGGTATTAACTTTGGTGGGTAATTTAAAAAAATTCAAACATGATGGAACTTCGACGATCAAAAATCTTCAACGACTGTAAAGCATTTGTACTCAAACAAATGTATGCAAAAAATATTACGCCTGATCGGGCCAAAGAAATTGTATTGGCGATCAAGACGATTATCAAAGAGGCCAATACTCCAGAACAAAAACAAACATTCATTGATACTCTCGGACAAAGTTTCCCGGAGCTCGCCTCTCTCCAAGAACAATATCAACAAGCTTCTCATGAACACTTCGACGAATTGATCGGAGATGTAGCAGAAAAATTATTAGATGCCGGAAAATTTGATGACATCACGATACTCAATGACTGGTATGAAAATGAAAAACCAGATGATGAAAAGATTCGTCTTTATCTCATTTATCACTATCCAGCTATCGCACGGGAAGTTCTCAATGATCCTTCCATCAACGTCCCCGAGGAAAAAAGCGAAAATCAGTAATCCAGATACCTCCTTCCACGGAGGTATTTTTTTATCTCGGAAAAAGTATTTACTTTTTATTTAAAACATGTTATTATAGAAAACTGATTTTTCTATCACCTAACACAAAAACAAAATGAAAAATCTCTTTAATTCGGCAAACAAAGAAGCCTCTATTTCAAAATTTATCTTCCAAAATCATTCTCCAGAAGCAGGAGGAGAAGATGCAGAAGGAGGAGCTTCACAAGAGTCTGTTCAACTTCTGAAAGACGCAATGGACCCAAGTGGTTTTAATCAACCCGCAAAACAAGCGGAAGCAATGTATAAGGCTATCGATGGACAAATGTGGGACGTTATCGGAGATAAACAAATCAAATCAGATACAAACGGACAAGCACTCCTTGATTCAAAATTTGTTACTATTGGTGCAGGAGTAACTACTGCTAAAATTGGAAATGAATCTATTCAAGTTGATGGAGCAACTGGAAATATGGTCATCAATAGTGGCGGAAAAAAGACCGCTATTGACCGTTCTAGTACTATCGTCAAAGTGAATGGACAAGAGCTAAAAGACTCTGATGCATCTGATATCTTGGCTCCAGCATTGGATGATGCAAAACGAATCTTTGCTCAAATCCAAAAACAACAAGAAAATGATGCGGCTACGGCTATTGCTAATGCTGAACTCAATAACTAAGAGAGAGTGTTGGTAAAAAATCAGAATACATAAAAAAGGCTCAGAGATTTCTGAGCTTTTTTCATATACTCTTTTCAAAGGCAATATTTTATGATATAATCAACCGATAAATAGAAATACAAATGAAAAATTTATTCCATTCGGCGTCAGAAGTTTCAGAAGAAGCAAAATTCATCTACCAAGAAACAGTAGGCGATAATGCAGAAGCCGGAACAGCGGAAAAATCTGCAGCAGAAAATAAAGAAGATGCTGTGAGTGCTGAAATACTCGACATGGATCTCGATGACATTCCCAAAGATCCAGAAGCCCGAAAGGCTTTTGTTGATAAGATTGGTAACGATCTCAATTTTGCGAAAGACTTTTTTGCGGATAATAAAAAGGCATATGTCGACGAACAAGGATTCATCCATCCAGGAGATGGAACAACTATTAAGGAAGGAAATATCAACTTTGAAAAATTCCGAAAAGATTGTTTCTTAATTAGTGGACAATACGAAAATACTGACTACGCAAAAGCTATGGCCACAATCCTCCCAAAAGGAGCTGATAACATGTGGCGTTTTGCAGATGGGAAAGTGCTCACCGGTGACCATCTTCGCGAACTCAAAGCGTATGTCGATTCTGGAGATGAAGCAAAATGGACTGATAAAGTCGCCGATTGTATTGGAGCGATCATGCCCGGAAAAGAAGATGTATTCCGAGCGGCTGGATCAAACTTTGGAACCCTGAACATGCAAGCCCGTATGATGCTGGGAAATCTTGTAAAAGATGCCAAGACAGGAGCGGTAAATAAATGGTCTAGTGTCTCTGTCGCAGGGACAGCGGACTAGAAAAAACAACACAGAATATAAAAAAATAGCTCCGGAAACGGGGCTATTTTTTTTACTACCAAAATTTACAAATTACTTATTCAAGTACGCTTTCGGAACGATATGAACAAAAGACACTTTTCGTTCTTTTGCAATCTCTATCAGAGTCTTACACTTTTCGTCCACCAAAGAATCATCCTCCCCTCTATAATAAAAAGGATTATTATCAAAATGTAATGCTCCCATTTGGAAAACTCCTGATGATCGACGCGTATTTTCCATAATCTTCTTAATATAATCCATTGATACATAATTTCTGTCATTGATAGTTTCCTTTTGGAATGCTTCTCGCTTTTCTTTGTAGTCTGAATCTGATTTTTTTGCAGAAAAAATTCATTCGCTGCAACATCCCCTTCTTTTTTTGCAATTAAATCTTCCATTCCCATACTCAATACATCCGTTCCAAACTCTGTTTCAAAATTCATAGACACCACTAATTCATGCCTATCTATATTCAAAAGATCTTCATCCGCTAATTTATTTGCAAATACCAACTCAGACTCATCATCAAATTCCTTTTGAGAAACACCCTCGACAACAAATACCCCAACCCCTCTTTGCGCTAAGCGTTTTTTGATCTCATAAACCTGTTCTTGTACATCCTTACATTTGGACTTCTCTCCATGTTTTTGTGATATAAAAATCACAATATAATCGGATTCCCCCAGATAGGGTTTATTCACTACCGCAATATCATCCAATATTTTTTCTTCAGTCAACATTTTGATAGCCTCCTCTGGGGAGACATCTTTGTTTAGATTTTCATGTACTTCCTCCTGAATTTGTTGATCTATTTTGTACTGAAACAATTGTACATAGCGTTTTGCTCTCTCTTCTGGATTAGAAAAACGGTTATCAATCGCTCGCAAGTGCTTTTCCGTTTGTAGTTTTTCATCATCAGTATAATTCACCTTCTCATCTATTTGAGACCATCGCAAAATCGCATCTATCACAATTGGACTCGATAAATATTCCTTTCGATCCCCCATCAATAATTTCTTAAAAGATTCCACCATTTGGCGCACTGTCGTATCCGGCGGATTTGGCGTGAGATTTCTCACGGCTTCAAAATTAATCACTTTCTCTTTTGTCTGAGAAAGCGTTTTTTTGGTATCAGAAATAACAATGTGTTTTTTCACATCATGTTTCAAAGATTCTTCTGCACTCAATGCTTCTCCGGAAATATCCCCCAATGACAGAGCCGCCAAAGCAATCGCTTCGGGAGACTTTGCCAGAGCCACAATATTTTCTTTGAGAGTCATGGGAAATTTTAGTCTTTTGATTATACACTATTTTGTACAATAATTCAATGTGTATTACTGCATTATTGCATAGAAAATAAACGATTTTACAAAAAATGATTTTTATGATATAATCACAAACAAATTTTCAATTATTTACCTTATCAAATAATCAAAAATAAAAATGAAAAATCTATTCCATTCGGCATCGGTAGCTTCAGAAAAAGCTAAATTCATCTTCCAAAAAGCTTCAACAGAAGGAATGTCGAATAAAGAGCAAGAAATTCTCAAAACAGAAGCAAATCCTATTTCAGCAGAAGATGCAAGTGCTGTGGAAGGAATTAGTTTTGAAACATCCGTAAAAAATATTAAATCACCGGAAGAAATTATTGCGTTGAAGGAAATTCAAACTCGAATGGCAAATAATCTGTATGAAGAATACAAAAGCAGAACAGGAGAAAAATCAAACGATGCTATTGCAAAATTGGTGGTTCAAGCATCAAATCCATCACTATCCAATGAAGAACGAGGAGCGTTCCTCGATGAACTATTCGATATGGTAAACGTAAATCTGGAAATCAATGGAAAAGCTACGTTGAGTCGGGCAGAAGTTGAAAGCAAAGCAAGAGGGAAAACAAACGAACAAACAAACCTGAAAGAACTACAACAAAAACGAGTTCAAGAAAAGGCTGACGCAGAAAGAAAGTATAATGAGTCTGTATCAATTGACATAGACGATTTTGATTGGGCAAATCAAACCGTGGATATCAACGGAATTACATTTAAACTTCTTGACCAAGGAAATGGAGAATTCAAATTAGCCAATCCATCGTCAGACTGGCCAAAAGATAGAAATATCAACCAAAACTCAATCTATGTAAAAATGGGAAGTACTATCGTAAAAAAGACACGATAAAAAAACAAACAGACACCAAATAAAAAAACTCCTTCTTATTGGGA
>JBNKLH010000028.1:0-9966 GCA_050292255.1 Candidatus Altimarinota bacterium
AGTGACATTCTCAACAAAGATTGTAGCTCTTGATTTAGATAACGGACTCATCGCAGTGCGAGGAGGAGTACCTGGAGCGAAAAAAAGTTTTGTAGTTATTACTGAAAAATGAAAATAGCTTTATACGACGCAAGCGGAGCTGAAAAAGGATCTATCGATGTAAATGATGCGATCTTCAGCGCAAAAATCAATCCTGATCTTATGCATCGGGCGGTGGTTATGCGACTTGCTAATCGACGAAACCCAATTGCTCACACGTTGACTCGTGGTGAAGTAAATAAAACAACGAAAAAAGCGTTCCGACAAAAAGGAACTGGGAATGCTCGACGAGGAGCTCTCTCTACAAGCTTGTTGCGAGGAGGAGGAGTTTGTCACGGACCACGAAACGACCGGAACTTCTCAAAAGCAATGCCAAAAAAAGAACGACGAGCGGCATTGTTCTCTTCTTTGTCACAAAAAGCCGGAGGAAAAGATGTTCTCGCGCTTGAAGCTTTTGCAGAAAAAGCACCAAAGACAAAAGCATTTGCAGAACTCTTGAGCAAATTGCCAGAAGCAAAAAAATACCTTTTCGTGATCGCAGAAAAAAATGATGTGATCCAAAAGTCAGCCCAAAACATTCCAAATGTGAATGTAGTATTGGCAAACTATGTAAATCCTTATGATGTCCTTCACGCAGACAAAGTATGCTTTTTGAAGGATTCTCTTTCTACTCTTGAAACAACTTTCTTGAAATGATTCGAACTGAACAAGTCCTTATCGAACCAATCAATACGGAAAAAACCGTAACGACTCTCCATGGGAAATACGTTTTCTTGGTACATTCAGATGCTACGAAAACAGATGTGAAAAACGCATTGAAAGAATTCTACGGAGTAGAAGCGGAAAAAGTAAACATGGTAAACACACCAGAAAAAACGAAATTTGTGGGACGAGGAGTATTGGCTCGAAAACGAAAACCACAACGAAAAGCGATTGTTACGCTTGCAGCAGGAAAAACTATTGATTTTAACGCCTTCAAATAAAGATGGGAATTAAAGTATTGAAACCGAATACAAATGCACAGCGGAATATGTCATACCTCATGCGTGAGGATTTGACAGCAGCTAAGCCGTCTGTTCGTTCTCTCGTAAAGACTGGGAAAAAAGTAACTGGTCGAAACAACGGGAAAATCTCTATCCGACACCGAGGAGGAGGAACTCGACCAAAATACCGAATGGTTGACTTCAAACGAACGGACAAAATGGGAATTCCAGGAAAAATCGCTGCGATTGAGTACGATCCAAATCGAACGGTTCATATTGCTCTTATCAATTATGTTGATGGGGAAAAACGATATGTTTTGGCTTGGAAAGGAGCCAAAGTGGGAACGACTATCATGACGGATATCAAAGCAAAAGCAGATGATGGAAATCGAATGCAATTGCAAAACATCCCGGTTGGGTTCTCAATCTACAACATTGAATTACAAGAAAATAAAGGAGGGCAAGTTGCGCGTTCTGCCGGACAAGCTGCAAAGTTGTTGTCAGTAGAAGGTGAATTGGCTCAAGTAGAACTTCGTTCTGGAGAAATCCGATTGGTACGAAAAACTTGTTTCGCAACTATCGGAACACTCGGAAACGAAGAACACTCATTGGTAAAAGTAGGAAAGGCTGGACGAGTCCGACACAAAGGGCGACGACCACAAGTCCGAGGGAAAGTGATGAACCCGATCGACCATCCACATGGAGGAGGAGAAGGATCTTCACCAATCGGAATGAAAGCGCCAAAAACTCCGTGGGGAGCATTGGCTCTCGGAGTGAAAACTCGACGAAAAAAGAATCCTACTGATAAATTCGTTCTTCGATCTCGACACCGAGCGAAGAAAAAATAATTAAAAAAGTTCTAATATATTCTCTCAATCATGACACGATCTAGTAAAAAAGGTCCATACGTTGATCCCCGAGTAGCTAAAAAAGTGAAAGCTATGGCTGACTCAGGACAAAAAAAAGTGATTAAAACTTGGTCTCGTGCTTGTACTATCGCACCAGACTTCGTTGGACACACATTTGCCGTGCACAACGGAAAAGAATTCATCTCTGTTTTCTGTTCTGAAGCAATGGTAGGACACAAATTGGGAGAATTCTCTCCTACTCGACGATTCCGTGCTCACGGAGGGAACAAATAATAAAACTTAAGGCTTAAACGTCTATACTCATGAAAGCACATTTACGCGGTATCCGAATTTCTCCAAAAAAAGCGAACATCATCGCTGGATTGGTTCGAGGAAAAAAAGCAGAAGAAGCTTTGGACATCCTTCGTTTCACTCCTAACAAAGGAGCGAACATTTTGTACAAAGTAGTTCATTCTGCGGTTGCAAATGCCGAAAATAATGACGATCAAAAACGAGAAAACTTGGTTGTAAAATCAATCATCGTAAATAAAGGACCGGTGATGCGACGATTCCTCCCTTCTACGCGAGGACGAGCTCTCCGCCTTGAAAAACCTACCGCACATCTTACTGTTGAACTTGAAACTCTTTCATAAATGGGAAAAAAAGTATCACCGCATTCGCTCCGTATTGGAATCACTCGAAAATGGGATTCATCTTGGTATTCAAACATTCGAGGGTTCAAAGATAAACTCTTGCAAGATGTAGCTCTTCGAAAATACCTTACGAAGAAGTTCAAACACGCTCGACTTTCAAAAGTAGAAATCCGACGTGATGCAAAGAAAGTATCTGTGATCCTCCACTCAGCAAAACCAGGAGTAATCATCGGACGATCTGGAGAAAATATTGATAACCTTTCAAAAGAACTCCGACAAAAATTTGGAGTCAAAAACTTGGAAGTATCTGTACAAGAAGTTCGAAAACCTGATGCTGATGCACAATTGATCGCAGACAACATCGCTGAACAAGTTGAAAAACGATTCCCATACCGACGAGTGTGTAAAATGGCTCTCGACCGAGCAAAAGACGCAAACGTAAAAGGAATTAAAGTAATGATCGCTGGACGATTGAACGGTGTGGACATTGCCCGACAAGAAATCTACTCTCATGGGACAGTGCCTCTTCACACCCTCCGAGCAAACATTGACTACGCTACATCTCGAGCCGAAACTACATACGGAACCATCGGGATCAAAGTGTGGACTTACCACGGGGAGGTTTTCAAAAACAAAAACCTCGCGCTCGACTAAGAGCATTCAAAATGAATATTTCAAAGGACCTCGCATTGCGGGGTTTTTTTGTATCTCAATGATTTATATCCAAGCAAGTCAAAGAACCTAACTCGTAAAAGCTAGGTTCTCTGTCCAACGCGTCTCGATCTGCACTTCATCTTAACAATTTTACAATAACCCCCACAGAAGCCCCTGGTCCCGATAAATCATTATTTCCTAAGTAAGGAACTAATTTGTCGATACTTAAGGCTCGAGAGTAACTTCCACTCGCGGTTAAAAATAAAAAATCATTCAACGGATACATAACACCTGCAGAAAACTGCAGATGATAGAAGTAATCAATGGTCGTTTCCCAACCATAATCAGACTCTAATCGAATGGATCCTCCTCCAGCCCTTACTCCCAGGAGTATCTGCAACTTTGGAGTGGCATAATGACCACCTCTGGTTCTCATCAATCCGAAATTCAAAGCGTAACGAAAAGAGAGCCCTGCAGTTTGATAATTTGCATCCAAATCCAAAAACTGATCTGTTGCAATCTCATAAGAATTCCAGATTTTCGATAGTTTTTTGTTGGCATAACCACCAATGGCAAAATGATCTCCAAAAGAAATCATTCCCGTTAAACTAAGTAGCGGAGAATAACTCCCCGCAACTTTACTCATTTCAAACTGAGGAGAAAACAATATATTCACCCTCGCATTCTTACTCCGCCAATTCGACTGCGCAATTCCTATCAAAGGAAGCAGCAGCAATACAATAACAATCTTTAATCGCTTCATAATATCCCATTTTAAATTCTTAAATTACTCATTCTACTTCTCGGAAAGTCTCCGACATGCGCCTCTCTTCAAATAAAAAGAAACGTCTGTCGGAAACCAAAATCTAGATCGATAACGTCAAACAACATTCTGGAAATATTTAGATCCAAATGGATTAAAAATTTCACGCCGATACAATTAAAGTTTTTCAACAAAAAGTCAACGCCACACCTACCTTAGATTTTTCTCGTATTCCTCTATCAGTCTCAAATCTCGCCGATCTTTATCTCGATTCAAAATTTCCTTATACCTTTTTACGAAATCAAGCCTTAGTACCCAGAGTCCATCAAATAACTCTACACAATCGCGCCAATTAATCTGATCGCCAAAGTATTCCTTCAAAAAAGTATTTCCCACCTCAATCTTTCCCTCTTCGAGCACCACTACTTGCGCATTTGTAGTAGAACTCTTTTCTAACGTATGCTCCGCCAAAAACTCTTTCCAGACCTTTTCATCCAAAATCCAAATATCCAAATCATGAATCCTCTGTCGAATCCCTTTCATGAGTAAGGCAGCAGATCCCACAAAAACACAGTACTCATCCTCAATTCCATAGGATTTCCATTTTTTATAAAGTTCAGTATTGCGTAAAGAGTTCTCCATTACTGATACATTTACCTATTTACAAAATAAATACAACATTTTATTTATATCAAAAAAGACGATAGTCAAGCCTATCGCCTTTTCTGCATTTTAAAAAACAATCCTATTCCGCTACACAAAACTTTTGAATCGCTTCAAACGGACATTCCCCGGCTCGTCCATCAGAGAAAGTTTTTGATTCGCACACCCGAGAAGAAATTTCATAGGTGCTATCCTCTCGCTCATTAACATAAAAACTCATAATTTCGATCACTTCTTTATCTTCCAAATCATCTTTATATTTATATTTGTTCTCTACACAAACCACTTGTGAATGGAAATCTGCTGGGACAAGCTGTGATTTCCAAAGCCGAACACTTTCATACCCATTCTGCATTTTTTCAAATTCCTGCGCAAAACGCACCACCGCTTGAGGGCGATTGGCATTACATTTGTCCTGATCCATCATTCCACATGCCTTTTCAAAATCCTGTTCGTTATAGGCCCCAAAATACTGATTTACAAAGTTTTCTGCCGTGACATAAGGCACTTTTTTAATAACGGCAACGGTCTCATCGGTCATAACTGATCCTTCCATCGCTTCATCGAGAGGAGCTGAAACCTCTTCTTCGATAATGGGTTCTTCAAGCATAACGGGAGCGTCTTTCTCCATCATGTCTTGAACTGGCATTTCTGCCTTAGGCGCTTCTGCTACTCGGGAAGTCGAAAACAACAACTTCCAAAGAATAAGAAGGAGTGCCAACAATACGATCACAATTGCTGCGATCAAAATGCCTTTTGAAGGCGCCGGAGATACTGTCTGTTTCTGATTTTTATTTTTGGCCATTTTGGAAAGATTTAAGGACCTTTGCCGTGCATTGTAGCACCTACTCTGGGTCCACGCAAATTTGGGGAGAAAATTCTTGACAGAATGGTTTTTTCACCTAGAATCCGACGGCTTTCTTTCTATTTGTAATGCTTCAACCTAAACGAACTCGACACCGAAAGCAGTTTCGATTGCGATCCCAATCAAAAGGGGTGGCAACACGAGGTGCAACTATTGCCTTTGGAGAAATTGGTATTAAAACTGTCGAGGCAGGAGAAATCACTGCACGTCAGATTGAGGCGGCACGACGTACCATTACACGTGCTGTAAAACGAGGAGGAAAAGTATGGATCCGAGTTTTCCCGGACAAAATTCTCACAGCCAAAGGAGCAGAGGTTCCAATGGGATCTGGGAAAGGGGCGCCTGACAAATGGGTGACTCAAGTAAAACCAGGAAAAATCTTGTTTGAAATGACAGGAGCGGATCAAGCGCTTATGCGCCGGGCATTGGAATTGGCGATCTACAAATTGCCAGTGAAATGTAAAATTGTTACCCCTGAAATCTAAAGATGAAAATTGCTGAACTCCGACAAATGTCAGATAAGAAATTGCAAGAAGAGCTCACAAAAGCTCGTCGTGATAGTGCGACTGTGCGATTTCATGCAAAAACAGGGCAAAACCAAGACACTGCAAAAGTAAAAAAATTGCAGAAGACAATCGCCCGAATCCTTACATTGTTAAAAGAACGAGCACTTGATTCTAAAAGTGCTGCCTAAATACCCTTCTAGACCATTCAAAAATGATCACAAAAAAAGGTACCGTCGTAAAAAAATCAGGTGATAAAACCATCAAAGTAGAGGTGGTGGAATACCGACCAGATCCGAAGTACAAAAAACAACGACGAATTACGAAAAACTACTTGGTGCACGATGAAAAAAACGCTGCAAAAGAAGGAGACTTTGTGCACATTCAACAAATGAAACCTATGTCTAAGCGAAAGCACTGGGTACTCGCAGCTACTAACCAAAAAGGACAAAAATGATTCAACATATGAGCTGGATGAACGTTGCTGATAACACAGGTGCAAAAAAAGTCTGTTGTATCAAAGTGCTTGGCGGATCAAAACGTCGATATGCACGAGTGGGTGACGTGATCATTGTTTCTGTAAAAGACGCGGCTCCGAAAGGAGTGGTAAAAAAGAAATCTGTACAACGAGCTGTAATCGTACGACAAAGCTCTCCGATCAAACGAGCGGATGGTTCTATCTTGCGATTTGATGAAAATGCAGTAGTAATCGTAAACCCAGAAAACCAACCGAAAGGAACGCGTGTGTTTGGACCGATTGCTCGTGAATTGCGAGCGGCTGGATTCCAAAAAATTATTTCTCTTGCTCCTGAAGTACTCTAAACCATGAAATTTAAAGTAGGTGATAACGTTATTGTGTTGGCCGGTAAAGATAAAGGAAAAACCGGAGCGATCGCACGTCTCTTGAAAACAGACGGAAAGGTCGTAGTAGAAGGTTTGAACAAACAAATCCGACACGTTAAAAAACGAAACGGAGAATCTGGAGAACGAGTAGAGTTCTTTGCTCCTATGGATATCTCAAACATTGCGATTGTAGATCCAAAGACAAAGAAAGCATCTCGAATTGGATACAAACTTGAAAACGGAGTGAAAACTCGTATTGCCAAAAAATCTGGAACACCTCTTCCAGAGACAAAAAAAGCAAAAGCTACCGCGAAAGCGACTACTCCTAAAAAAGCAGCGAAATGAAAATAACATCTGAATTATACGATCAATACCAAAAGGAGATTCGAGGGAAACTCCAAAAAGACTTGGGAATCAAAAACCCACTTCAAGTTCCACGTATTGAAAAGATTATTCTCAATATTGGGATGGGGTCATACCTCACAAAATTGGGATCAAAAGATTATTCTTTTGTCGAAGAAAACATCACACGAATTTCTGGTCAAAAACCAGTAGTTCGAAAAGCACGGTTGTCTGTATCGAACTTTAAATTGCGAGAAGGAAATCCTGTTGGGGTTTCTGTTACTCTCCGAGATCAAGCTGCATACAACTTCTTGTACAAACTCATTCATGTGGTATACCCACGGGTACGAGACTTCCGAGGAGTAAACAAAAACATCTTTGATAAAGACGGAAACTGTTCTTTTGGATTCAAAGATCACACTGTATTCCCAGAAGGAATCACTCCTGATGACTCACGAAAAATTCATGGACTCCAAGTAACAATCGTGACTTCAACTAAAAACGCCGAACACTCAAAAGCTCTTTTGGATGCATTCGGATTCCCATTTAAAAAACCACAAGCACCCGCTGCTTAATTAATACTTTCTCTATGGCACGAAAAGCTATCGTTCACAAATCACGAAAATTCATGGAACGTCATCTCCTTGCAAAAGAAGAAGGGCGAGAAATCAAACACGCGACACGAGCGTACAATCGATGTTCTCT
Organism: Candidatus Altimarinota bacterium; assembly: GCA_050292255.1. GTDB lineage: Bacteria > Patescibacteriota > Gracilibacteria > UBA4473 > UBA4473 > JBNKLH01. Next base: position 7,862 of record JBNKLH010000028.1, read on the forward strand.
CTGTGGGCGACCACGAGCGTACATGCGAGACTTTGGTATTTGCCGATGTTGTTTCCGACAATTGGCAGAGAAAGCTCAAATCCCAGGAGTTCGAAAATCTTCTTGGTAAAAACTAAATAACACATTAAGTACACACAACTATGGTAGACCCAATTGCTGATTTCCTAACACGCATCCGAAATGCCCAAATGGCACGGAATTCTGTTATTGAAATTCCTTACTCAAAATTGAAACATGAGATCGCAAATGTGATGCTCAAAAACAATTTCCTTGAAGGAGTATCAAAAGACGAATCAGGAAAGTTTCCAATGTTGAAACTTGAACTTCCAAAGAAAGCACTTGAGCTCAAACGAGTATCAAAATGCGGACAACGGATTTTCACAAAATCTGACGAACTTCGAAAAGTAAAAAACGGATTCGGAATCGCAATCATCTCTACATCACAAGGAGTAATGACTGGATACGAAGCACGTAAGAAAAAAATCGGAGGAGAATACTTGTGTGAAATAAGCTAATCACACATTCAAATAATGAACTATAGAAATCGCCTTCGGGCGATTTTTTTGTGTAAGAATAGACTCCCCCTTGAGAAAGGGGGAAATAGGGGGATTTTTAATCAAATCCCTCCGTCCCTCACGACGGGACACCCCCCTTTCTCAAGGGAGGTTATTTAGAAGAAAATTTTTATCTTTTTCTGCTATACTCTTCTCCTATGCAAAAAGAAAATTCTCCCACCTTCGCCGAACGAGTCTACCATCTCATTGAAAATATGCCCGATGGAGTGATCACCACCTATGGCCAAATTGCGCGCAAAATCGGAGCTCCTCGAGCAGCCCGAGCCGTTGGAACTGCATTACGAAATTATCCCGGTTGGGACGGAGGAAATTGTTATCGGGTCGTAAATGCCGATGGACGCGTCGGTGCGTATTGTGGCAAAGGAGAAGGTAGTGAAAAGCAAATGCTTAAAATAGAGAAACTCAAAAAACTGGGATGTATCATCGATGAAAAAAATCGCATCGCAAACTTCTGGGAAATGCTGTGGTAATTTGAGAAATAATTTCCTACAATCGATTCGTCTTTAACCTTTTCAAAATGATTGTAAAGAATCCTCTCGACTATCTCATGGATGCAAAAAACGGTGGATATGCCATCGGAGCATTCAATGTAAATAACATGGAAATCTCTCAAGCTATTTTAGCAGCACACGCGGCAAAAAAAGCACCTCTCGTTCTCCAGCTTTCAAACGGAGCTCGAAAATACGCCGACACTAATATGTTGGTAGCTATTATCCGAGCCCTTGAAGCTCAATATCCAGAACTCCCGATCATCATTCACCAAGACCACGGAGACTCTTTGGAAACCTGTGTATCTGCGATTGAAGCAGGATTTAACTCTGTGATGATCGATGCGTCTCACTATGACTTTTCAGAAAATGTACGGATCACCAAAGAAGTGGTTGATTTTGCCCACGGAAAAGGAGTGATCGTCGAAGCGGAACTCGGAACTCTCGGGGGGATCGAAGAACACGTCCAAGTAGATGAAAAAGATGCTCGTCTCACAGACCCCGCAGAAGCCGTTGATTTCGTTGCACAGACAGGATGTGACACGCTCGCATGTGCCATCGGAACCTCTCACGGAGCGTACAAATTTGCCGGATCATGTAATGTCGATATTCCACGAGTACAAAAACTCACAGAAGTGCTCCCAAACACACCGCTCGTGATGCACGGATCATCAAGTGTACCACAAGAATACGTCGCCATCGTAAACCAATATGGGGGAGACTTGGCCGGAGCAAAAGGAGTGGATGAAGCTACCATCCAAGAAGCGCGAAAATATGGAATCGCAAAAGTAAATATTGATACCGACCTTCGATTGGTTATGACAGCTGTTATCCGAAAAACACTCGTCGAAAAACCAAAAGAATTCGACCCACGAAAATACCTCGGCCCAGCTCGGGATGAAATCCAAAAAATGGTCGAACACAAAATCGACGTTCTCGGATCTGCCGGAAAGATTCGGGGATAAATCCCACTCTGATATTAAATCAAGAAGGCGATACGTCGACGTGGCGCCTTCTTTTTTATACCCGAGTTTTTTGTATT
>JBNKLH010000029.1:0-9791 GCA_050292255.1 Candidatus Altimarinota bacterium
GACGGTTTTTCGCATCCAAAAGATCCTGCAACTCTACTCCTCGTTCTGGAGTCATCTTTGGTTTTCCAGCATTTAATTCTGTTTGCAGAGCATCAATTTGTGATTGCAGCTTGTCTACTACAGATGCATCCAAGATCACTTGATCCAGTGTGGGCACCATGATCATGTTGATTTTCCCTTTGAGTTCGTTATAGAGCTCATTTTGTTCTTTTTCGGGCAAGATTTCCTTGTTTTCTTTCACTTCTGTTTTCGTTTTTTTGTTTTCAGACACCGTTTTCTTTGTCTCCAAAACAACTTTTTTGTTTTTTTGCTCTTCCCGATCCTTCCACTCTTTTTCGGACATACTAAAATCAATATCCTGATGAATAGGCTGTTTTTCTTTTTTAAATTCTTCGTTTTTGTATTTCACTTTCAAATCTTTTCCTTTTCGTCGCTCCTTGATTTTCACTTTATCCCGTTTATCGTTTACCTTGATGATAATATCGTTTTGAAGTCCTTTTCGTTTGATTTTCACGACGATTTTCTTTTCCCCGTCTTTGTCTGTGCTACGTTTAACCACGATTTTTTTTATTTCAGCTTCATCAAAATTCACCCCTCCCGGTAAATGCCGACTGATAAATTCATGGATTGCATCTGGATTTACTAGTTGTAGATCTTTTTCATTCGGAATGCTTTCCAGTACATCCTCACTCAAATCCTGAGTCAGAGATTTCATCTCATTCGCCAAGTCGAGCTTTTCGTCTGCTATTTCAGATCCTTTTAAGACATCTCGTCCATTGTTTTGCTGAAAAATAAATTTTCCAGATCCGTTCGTTTCTAATAACCGGGTAATGAATTTCATGAACATATAAAATATATCTCATGATTATAACACAAATTACTTCAAAAAACAAGACTCAAAAGCCGATCCTATAAGCCTTAAACAGTCCTTCACATTTCCTGATTTTTTTACACCAACATCAATACAAAAAAGCCCAAGAATACTTGCCTTTTCTCAGAAAACCCAGTAGGTTTTGAAAGAAATTTCAAACAAAAAATGCAAAAAAATATCATCAGATTCGGTATATGCATGGTTGCTTTGATCGCACCAAGCCTATTTTCGGTACAAGCAGAAAGTACTTATTCCTTCCGTGGAAGAACATTTCCCAATTATTCGAGTGCCAAAAGTTCCGTATACAGTAGCTATTCATCCTTTCGACTAGGAAGTCGGGCAAACCAAAGCTCGCGTATTCAAAAAGCCGACACCAGTAGTTCTTCGAGTAGTTCTTCTGTTTTTAGATCACAAGGGCGAAGCACTTCGACTATTCGTGCCGAAGATAAGGTTCAACGTGTGATTACTTCTCCACAAACGGATATGCGAGAATTTACCGCAAATTCTATTCCATTCACGATTACGCTTCCAACCGGGTTTGAAAAAGAGTCTGATTCGCTCGATTGGGAATCCGGAAGTATTTCTTTTCGATCAGAGGATTCGACCGTAACACTCCACGCGACAGGAGAACTTTGTGAAGGAAGTCTTTTCCAAGCACGACTCTGTCTCAGCAAATTATATCAAGACAGAATGACCGAACTGACTGCAAAATATCCAAATGCCTTTGTTCTCAAAAATGAAACCGTAGAACTCCGCTCTCAAGCAAACCGAACTTTTGATAAGAAAAATCTTGGACGATTTCTCATTTTGAAACTCGGAAATACACGGATCGGAAACTTTACCTTTTTTGATCCAGTAAATGAATTCGTATGGAATCTTGAAATACAAGCCCCAGATAATTCTCAAAAAATCCTCAACAGTAATCGTCTCTGGACGCAAATATTTGAATCCCTCTTCCGTCAAGAAGATACCCGAACTCGTGTTCAACGAAATGTAGTTTCATATGCAGACCGACGAAGCTCTGTAACCCTCCGAAGTAATAATATCGCTACGGAAGGATATCGAAACTACACCACTTTCCGTGCAGAAAATGTACCTTTCTCGCTCGCTGTTCCAGAAGGGTTTCTCGTCACAGAAGACACCCTCGCTACAGATAGCGGAAAACTCCACATCAGTGGTCTCCGAGATGGATGGGTCACAGTAGAAGCCACTCCAGGAATCTGTGATAGCCAGACAAGTCGAATTGTTCGACGATGTATTGAAGAAGCCGCAGAAGCGTTCAAAGAAGATCTCATTACGCAATATCCAAAACTCAGCATTGTACGTGATGAAAATACACTTTTAAGCCTCAAAACCACTCAATATCGAGAGTCAGAGGTTGCACGTATTATTCAAATGCGAGGCGATGGAGATCGAGTATTCCAAATGACATTCAGAGATCCAATGGTGAAAAATGTTTGGGTATTGAGAGCCTCTTCGCCAGATGAAAAAGATGCTTTCCTTTATGACGCAAGCAAACTCCAAAACCTTATCCAGTCTGTACAATTCCACGACGGAATGTAGGCGAACTTAAACGTAATTTTTTAAAAAGCGGAGCTCATAGCTTCGCTTTTTTTGTCACAAAATTTCACCTTTTTTTCTCTTCCTCAAAGATGTCCTTTTTCTGGAGAGAAATAAATGCATAAAATAATATTTTTATCAAAAGTCAAAAAACATTTGACAAAGACAGAAAAACGATGTAAAAATCGCGACGAACAAAAAGAAAAATACAAACAGGTGCGAGAAATACTAGGTTTCTCGGGCGTGTTTTTTTCTTTATTCAACCCTCTTTTCACAACTTTTCTCTCATGAAAAAATTTATCGCACTCGCTCTCGGCCTTAGTTTGCTCGCTGGAGGTGCAATCGTAGTAGGAGCTAATGCCTCATACTACCGTCCAACAACCTCTCGATTGTCTCCGTACAAATATCGAAATATGTTGCGGACAAAATACCAACACCGAACATACCGAGCCACTCCATTTGGATACTCTGTACGAGATTGGCAATACAACTCACGAATGTTTAACCAATCAACACAATTCAACCAAAAATGGAATAGCTACAATCAACGAACTACTCAAACATTTGATCGAAAAGCCTACGCTACATACCGGGCTCAACGACCAAACTTGTTCCCACGAAATGCAAATTTGTACCAATCACACACAAACGTAGTACATCAAAATGATTACTTGACTCGAGCCTACACATCACGAGCCACTACATCATTGTACCGAACAGAAGGAAACGTATATGTTTCTCCAAATAACCTCTACACGGTTCGATTGGTTCCAGAATATGTACGATTGAATGAAGGACAATACCTTCACCAACCAACAGAACTTCAAGTAAATGTGTCTCACACACCAGCTCCTTGTAATGCATTGAGCTTTGAATACTGTGCGATCCAAAATGGAAAACACCTTCGAGATGCACGAGATCTTGGATCTGCTCGATACATAGCTCGATACATGAATACAAAAAAAATGAATGTAAATGGAGCTATCGTAGAATACCCAGTTATGGCGGAAACCTACGAAGTAAATGAATATGGACAACGAAAATTCTACTACCTTTTTAACGTCTTTAATCCGAAAGACGCCACTATCACGACAATTGAAGGGCTTGCCCCAGCAGCAAATCGAATTCCTGCACGGAACGCGATGAACTCACTCGCAACTTCCTTTCAATTTGTACTCTAACTTTTGTAAACTTTTAACTCTCTTTTCAAAATGAAAAAGTTTTTAATCATCGGCCTCGGCGCAGTGTTCCTTGGTGGAGCTGCAATGTCACTTACCAGTGCATCTCGGGAAGCGTACCAAGCGTACCTTTACCGAAAAACTCTTGAACGACGTTCTATGCGACGTTACTCAACTCCTCGATCAGTTACTTCTCGAGGATACGACGTACCAACACGTTCTTCAAAACAATATGTATCTGCACAAGATGCAATCCAATTCTTGAACGAACCAAAAACTCAACGAGGATACGTAGCACGAACAGAAGACTACAACACACGTCCTTACCGACCAATGAGCTACGGAATCGGACACTTCTCAAATCAAGGTGGATACCGATACACATTGCGAGCTCGAAACGTTGAATTGCCAACAAAATTCGATACATACGCAAATGATTACTTCTCTTTGCAAATTCCTACAAACTGGATGCCAGAATACACAAATGGTTACTTTGAAGTAGTAAATCCAGAAGGGATCTCAGCAAAAGTAAAACGATTCACAGATACATGTGACGGAGAAAGCTTCCTTATGTGTTCTGTAGCACGATCTAAAACAGAAAATCACAAGAACCCAGCTGAAAAAATCACTGTTCTTTCTACTTTGCACCGACGTGCTTGGTACACAGACAAAATCTTGGGAGTACCTCAATACCAATCAAACGTGTACACTGAAACTTTCATCGGTACACAAGATGGTGAAGAATTCGTAGTTTCTCGATACTACGTAGAAGGATTCGACGGAGAAACATTCTTGATTGAAACAAAAGCTCCACGAAAATACTCTGACGAATTGGTTATGACTGCTCAAAAAATGTTCGAAACATTCCGAGTATACCCACTTCAAATCCGACGAAACTCTGATTCAAACACAGTATTCGTTATCCAAGAATAATTAGATTTCACAGAAAGCTAATGATAGAGAGTCTATAACTCTCATCCAGAGCTACCGAAATTAGATACGCCACTCAGATCACTTTTGAAAAGAGGGTGGAAAAATCGCCCCGCAGCAATGCGGGGTGTTTTTTTGTAAAAAAAACGTCACACATATAAAAAAGAAAACGTCGGGATAAAAAGATATAGGGAATCCATTTGTCTTTCCCAAAAAAGAAATTAATATCAAAAACAGATATTAAACACACAAAAAGTTATAACTTTCATAATCATGATGTCCAATATGCACGATTCCGAAAATACCCGTTTCAGCAGACCTTTGAAGCAGGGTAAAAAACGTTTTCTCTTGGCCTTCGTCGCACTCGCAGCTCTTTTTTCATTTAATGGTGGAGAAGCGGCCAGCTATATCACTAACTATTGGGATTATCTCAATCAATATTATGGACAACAAAATCTCTGGAAATGGCCATCATATTCGTCTTCTCTTTCTCGATACTCAGAGAGCCGAGACACTTCTACCTATCGTCGATCCGAAGGTATTCCCACCCAAACAACAAGCTATACAACATCTAGAACTACCACGAGTCGCTTTTCTCGTGTTTCACGAACACAATACGTCAATGTAAGTGTCCGTCCTATCCGAACAGGAAAAACCATTACACTCTTGGATGAAACTCCGGTAGATCTTTTTGATCTCAATTTTTCATATCGAAACAATACCGATAAAGACTTTGTAGAGTCTTCACGGGTTACCAGCGTTACCTTTGAAATATTTGGAAACACAGGACTCGCTGAAAATCTCGATCATTTGAAACTGGTAGCAAACGAAGAAGAATTTCGATTCTCTGCTGATGGACACGTAACACTCCGATTTGGAAATGCCCGACTCGCACAAGGAGAATCTATCAATCTCCCGATTGCCATCAAGGTTGATAACCCGGACTACGTTCCTCATATCCCAGGATCCCTCCGTGTACGACTTACCGAAGCGACTGCCGAAGCGGAACTTTCTGGGAATTCTATTGATACTCGTATCATCGGGACACCACTCTCCGACTTTATCGTCTTCTCACCAAACCCAACGGTCGCTACAGGATATGACTCTACGATCACGGGACGAAGTGGCTCAAAGATCTACGGAAAAATGCTCTCCGCTGGAGACTCTTATACGGTTCTCTCGACAAACTTTGAAGCGCACTACGATGATCTCATGATCAAAGAAGTAACCGTAAGAGATACTATCTCAAGCGGAAGCATTGATAGCTTCGTAGATTCTATTGATGCTGTCGATCTCGACACAGGGATCATTCTGGGCTCAACTCGATTTGTAAATGGACGAGCCCGATTTACGTTTTATCCACGACTGCAAGTAAACCGAGGAGAAACGCTTCGAATGGGATTCAATGTTTCTCTCGAAGATAGAATCAATTCTTCAAACCTTGATAGCCGATTCCGACTCACTATTGATACCACTGATGTGTCAGCAGAAGGAATTGGATCTGGAAAAACGCTTCCTGATAGCCAAAAATACTTCTCACTCGATAACGAAACATTCGCTGTCAGCGGTGGAGGAATTTCAGTGGCTCCATCAGGAGCTCCAAATAGCTTAGCCGTTGGAGTCGGTCCAAATACAGCCTTCCGTTTCCGAGTATACAATAATGGAAACGGCGCTATCTCTCTCGGACGATTATCATTTGAAGTTCGACCCAGTGGGATGGAGTTTGCAGGAGGAAGCATTAGCACAGATGATTTCCAGCTCGTACACATCGTAGGAGGACAAGAACATGTCATTGCCGGAGCCAGTAACGCTTCTGGAAATACCGTTCAATTTAACCTCGGGGAATTTGTAGTGGATCGAAACAGTTCTATCGAGTTTGGACTTCGTGCCGCCTTTGAAAACCTCTCTGGAAATGACAATTCAGATTCTGTATCTGTACGAATCTTAGGAGATTCAAATTACGTAGTAGACACCCTCAGTACGGTTCAAGGAACAGGAGCCAGCTTCATCTGGTCCGATCGATCTGCCCGAGTACACAGCGCGACGACGAAGGACTGGATGACCGGATATCTCGTCCCAGGGCTTCCTTCTAATGCAATGGTTATTAAACGATATTAAGTCGCCCCAACAGGGAATAAATTCAAAAAAACCTCTTCCCAGAGTGCGGGACGGGGTCTTTTTTTATAAGTCTCCATTCATTTACTTCCGTCGCTCAAGTGCCTCACAAAAGCCAAGGATTTCCTGCTTCTGCACCTTTGGACGCAAGGTCTCAACTGTATCTGCGGGATCTACCGGAATTTTCCGTTGCAAAACCGCTTCTCCATTATCGACTTCTTCTGTCACTGTATGCACGGTACATCCTGTATATCGCTCTTCATCGTTCAAAACAGCACTATGGACATCATCCCCTTTCATCCCTCCGTATTTCGGGAGAAGTGATGGGTGGACATTGTATGTCTGCGCACCAAATTGTTCACAATATAATTTTGAAAGAATCCGCATCCATCCAGCCAACAAGATAACATCTGGCTGTGCTTCTCGAACGAGATTGATAAGGGCTCGATCGTATTCTTCTCGTGTCTCATCTTTGTGTGCTTCCAATACTTCTATTTGCTTGAAAACACCTGATTTTTTCGCTTTTTCGAGGGATCCAGAGTCCGGCTTATCTGTCACGAACAAAGAAAATTCTACATTTGGAATTCGTCCTCGTTTTTGAGCGTCAATTACTCCTTGCATAGACGTTCCCCGACTCGATGAAAATATAGCCACCCGTCGTTTTTTAGGAACATCCGGCATAAGATTCTTTGGGATTTGACGAAGAATCGTCTTTGCTTCTGCCGTTAGGTCTTCCTCATAGTCAGGATTTACTTCAATATTAGCAATAGCCGAATAAATATCTTTTCGTTGTGCCCACAATTGGTCAATTTCCTGACTCAACGTCACAGACGGATTGATCCGCGGACGATTTTTTTGGGCCTCATCCGTTAGTAAGTATTTCTTTACCTTTTCAAACAAAGGATTCACAAATACAAACGAACTCGTTTTTTTGAGATTTTGAAGATTTTTGGAGTTTTCAATCGTTCCTCCTCCTGTGGCAATAATTCCAGAGAAATTTCGCGCAAAATCGTGTGTAACTCTTTGCTCTACTTCTCGAAAAACCTGCCAACCATGCTTCTCTACAAAGTCATAAATCGACTCTCCCAAAATGAATTCGACTTCTTCATCAAGGTCTGCAAAAGGCAATCCCGCTAAGCGAGCAACCTCCCGACCGTATCTTGACTTCCCTGCTCCACGAAATCCCACGAACACAATGTTTTGCTTCTTCATAAGAAGTTGTTTTAGTGACCGTCGCGTAGATCTTGGCTTAAAATACACGCCACGGTACTTTGGTTGTATCAAAAAGTCCAAGAAAAATCAAATCTATCCGTCCGAATGTCACTCTTTTTCATTATCCAAAAATGAAAAAATGTATTATTGTGAGCGGGTTGAAAAAAAAGACACATATGACATTTCTGAAAACGACTCTGTCACAAAACCTCTCTTTTTAGCGTCCATCAAAAGGATCCGTAAACTTTTAAACATGCAATTTTATTCCCTTTTTGCCCTAGGAACTCTCTGCCTCCTCTGTTCAGGTCTTTCTTATGCACGATTCACAGATTCTGAAGATTTTCCATCTTGGTCTTATGATGCGATTGATGCCGTCGAAGAAGAAGGCATTATGACTGGATTTGGAGACGGTTCTTTTCAACCGGAAAAAATTCTCAACCGAGCTGAGGCTTTGGTACTTATTTTCCGAACCAAAGGACTCGAATACGAAGATACATCTGCTCGCCCTCAATTTTCTGATGTACCGGAAGGAGAATGGTTTTCAGATGCTGTAGCAGAAGCTACAAATCAAGGATGGATAACCGGTTTCCCGGATGGAACTTTTCGACCGGGACAAGAACTCAATCGAGCCGAATTTTCAACTCTTTTGATGAGAGCCTTTGATATGGAATCTGATCCAGACAATATTCCTGAATTTGATGATGTTCCTTCTCAAACTTGGTATTCAGAAGCCGTCTACTGTATGCACAAAAATGAACTCATTCGACGTTCTCGTTCACGAGATTTCCGTCCAGAAGAAGGAATGTCGCGAGCAGAGGCAGCTTGGATGATTAGTCAAATCCTCGAAATGCCACGCCTTATGGGGACTTCTGGAAACAATGATTATTACACACAGGGAGTAAAAATTGACTCACGACGAACCGCTATCAAACCCAGTGATTTTAATCCAAACCAACAAGGATATGATATTGAACGTTCTGAATTGAAGATTTATACCGAATCAGACGAAACACCTGTCACTATCACACCTACTTCTGATTGGACCTCTATTGGAACTATGCGGGTTCAAAACACGCTTGAGTATTCTGCAAACATTACTTCTTTTGAAATTCGTCTTAGATTTGAGCGAGACGATATTGGACCAGAACGAAATTTCATGCTTCGAATAAAGGGAATCGGACTTGAAAAAGAAATCGCTTTTGACCGAAATGGAGGATTATTCCTAGGAGGACTTTTGCTGAAGGTAGAAGCCGGCGATGAATATATTTTCCATATTGATATCAAACCTATGGAAGACGTGACCTACTTCTCTACACCAGGAATCGGTACGGTGTCTGGGTTCACTCTCGAAGGAGAGGCTCGACAAAAAGAAGAAGATGGAACCATCCGATACATTAATGCTCCCGTAACCTTTGAAGAACGAGAATTAACTTCTATTGATTTTCAGCCGTAATTTGAAGGAATAATTTGACAACATACACGAAAACCATAAAATTCCACTCGAACATGATCAAAGTAACTATCAGAGACGGCGAATCAGGAGATCGTTTGCTAAAACGGTTCTCAAACCACATTAAATCACGACGTTTGCAAAACGTATTTCGTGCCGGGCGATACTTCTCCCAAAAAACTACGAAACAAAAACAACGTGACATTGCTATCTCTCGAGAAAAACATCGAGCTGTAGCAAAGAAAAAACAATTTATGAGCTAGAGCGAGTTAATCCGTTCTGAGCCATGAACGTACAATCAAAAATATTTCCACCAAAGCGTATCTCTGATGCGCTTTTTTGGTGCACGAAAAAATTAAATCATCTCGAAAACCCAAAACTGGAAGCCGAAGTAATACTCTCAGAAATTCTTGGACAAGAACGCAGTTATCTCAAAACTCATCCCCAATTAACACTCTCAAAGAATGCTCGATGG
>JBNKLH010000030.1:0-9675 GCA_050292255.1 Candidatus Altimarinota bacterium
GCACTTTTGCTTACTGTTTATTATCCTGTTCTGCCCGCACTCTCAATGCTCCTGATTGGGGCTTGTGTGGAATTTTTATCACTCGTATTTTTTTTCGTAGATTTTTCAGGCTTTCCTGTTGGGGTGTTTGGATATATTTTATCGGGAATATTATGTCTGTTGATACTTTTTTCGCCGGCAGATTTTTGGGAAGTGACTTTTCCATCTCGAAAGTGGGTTTCTTATGAGTAGGGAGGAAGGAAGCGATTGATTATTTTTAAACCGTTTACATACATATGTGATGTAGGCGGTTTTTTGACAACTGTGTGTTTATTTACTACTTGTTATTTGGATTTTGTTATTATCAAAAAATGGAAAAACAAGAGAATGTACAGAAGCAACCTCTTACAGAGACTGAGAAAAAGGAGGCTATAGAGGCTATTAAAAAGCAAAAATTGGGTTTGCTTGCTGAATTGGAAGCTATCTTAAAGATAGACGTGAATTATAATAATTCTTTGTTAAAGCCTTTTTTGGGGATTTTTGTTGATGATGAAAGATCTTCATCTTAGTTTGAATATTGAGTGGGGCTTGATTTTTTATTAAAATATTTTAAATTGTTTTTAGTGGAATTTTTGACCATTGGTCCAGAAGTTCTCAGATTGTTCTTTGAAATTTCCTACGCACAAATATTGGTGTCTGATGAGGCTTTTTATCATGAAGCTTTTTGAGATATCAATATTTGTAAACTTTAAATGAATAACATATGAAACGGATTAAAATTTTGTTAGCAATTTTTTTAGGATTTTCTTTTCAAGTATCAGCCCAAGTTGAGGTTGCAAATCTTGGAAATGGATTTAAGTCTTTGATTGCTTTTGGCTATTACCCGATTTCAGAGGATCACGTGATCCCATATGAAAAACTGGAAGCGATGGTGGAAGCATCGCAGGATGTATTGAAAACCAATTTTAGATACAACCTGATGACGTACTGTCAGAGTATAAAGACTCCGAATGGGCGGGTATTTGCGACTTGGTCAAAAAACGTTCCAACTCGGATTCATGGGACTTTTAAGCAAGGTAAAAATACCTATTTGTTTGGTTCCCAGTATGTGGGGCCAAAGTGGACAGGGATTGTTTATGAGTGGAAAAGAGGAAGAATTATTCAGTATGCTGATGTCCAAGGAATTCCCAAAGGGATGGGGATTAATTCTGTAATGAAGATTAAAAAGAAAAAAATAATTCTGATTATTGACCAATATGATTTCAATTCGGATTTAGGTTTTTCTAATAAAAAGGTCATCGCCTTAAAAAATAAAAAAGGTGAATGGGTATTAAAGTAGGAAGTTTCAAAGGGAAAGACGAAACGCATCACGCGGAGTAGTCTTTTTCTTTATATCTATAATTCCTTTCGGTCAAACATCGCTCGGCTGAGAGTACCGACATCGAGATAGTCGAGATCACCTCCCGATGGGATTCCTCGTGCGAGACGTGAAATCTTTGGGGCAGGGGAGAGTGTGTATTGGTCAAAGAGTTGATGTAGTTTCTCAGAAATATACAGTGCAGTAGCTTCAGATTCGGTAGAACCAGAAGTCGCAAGAATGATTTCTTCGATGGGGTGTTCGTTCTCAGATATTTGTTTTTCAACGCGTTTGAAAAGAGATTCGAGCCTGAGGTCTTCAGGCGTGATACGATTGAGAGGGGAGAGGACTCCGTGGAGGACGTGATAGTTTCCTCGGAATTCGTGTGTGCGTTCAATGGCAATCAGATCTTGTGGTGTTTCAACAATACACAAGAGTTTTTGATTTCGTCCTGAGTTTATGCAGATCGGACATTTTTCGTCCTCGCTATAGTGATGGCAGACGCTACACTCTTTGACGGAATCTTTAAGCGTCTCGAGAGATTTTGAGAGTTTTTTATCGATTCCGGAATTATTTTTCAGTAACCCAAAAACCAGTCTTTCGGCACTTCTAGTCCCAATTCCGGGAAGGTTCGCAAAAGCATCAATGGCGTCTTGGATAGGTTGCGGCAAAGAATTCATCGCGCTAAATGATGAACGAATGAATTCTTTTGGGCAAATAAAATTCTAGTTGTGTCCCAGAAAATCGAGAGTGGTATCGAGTTTTTTTCCGAGGAGTTCTTCCATCTTTGGGATAATATCATCGACACTAATGGTTTCTGATCGTCCTCGTTCCATATCTCGTACGATAACATTTCCTTTTTTTACCTCGATGTCTCCCATAAGGATGCTGTATGGTACTTTGAATTTTCGTGCACGGAGGAGTTGTTCTTCCATAGATGTTTTTCCCAATACTCCCACTGCGTGGAATCCGTGTTCTCGGAGTTTTACCAATATTGGCAATGCGTGTTTCTTGGCAATTGGTCCTGTCGCGGCTACAAAGATTTGCAATGTATCTTTGTGTGGAACGTCGATACCTTCATCTTTCATGAGTTGGATCATTCGTTCCATCCCGCCGGCAAATCCAGCTCCACCGAGATTGGGACCTCCCATTTTTTCAATCAATCCATCATATCGTCCTCCCACCAAGATCTTTTCTTGGGTATCTTTTTTTCGGAATTCAAAGGTCGTGTGTGAATAGTATTCAAGTGGTCGTACCAAAGATGGGTCGATAGAATACTCAATTCCGAATGAGTTGAGATATGACAAAGTTTGGTCAAAGATTTCTTGGGATTCGGCAGATAAAAATTCAGTGATTTTTGGTGCCATTTTTACCAAGACTTCTTCGTCCTCTGATCGAGGAGAAAGGAGGTCAAGATATTTCTTTTGTTCGAGTTTTTCTCGGCTGTGTGGAGAAAGGGCTCGTTCTTTTCCTGAATAAAAGTTTGCAAGTGCATCAATATATTTTTCCCGGTCTTCTACGGTTCCGATGGTGTTAATCCGTAATTCGCAGGCGCTTCGGATTTTGAGATCGCTGAGGATTCGGTGTCCAAGGTAGATGATTTGGGCATCGATCGCTGGATCGGTTTCTCCCATAACTTCACATCCAAATTGCCAAAATTCTCGTTTTCGTCGTGATTTTGGTCGTTCAAATCGGAAGCATCGTTCGAGATAGTAAAGTTCTACCGGGAGAGCCTCCTTGTCCATTTTGTTTTCAATAAATGAACGAACCACTCCGGTCGTTACCTCTGGTCGGAGAGAAAAATCTCGTCCACGAGGATCCTGAAAGGAGTAGAGTTCTCGTTTGATGATTTCACTGTCCACTCCCATCGCTCGTTCAAAAGCAGCGGTTTCTTCGAAAATCGGAGTTGTAATCCGTCGAAATCCGGCTTGTCGGAATCGGTGTCGAACGACTTTTTTTACAAACGTATAAAAGTCATGTTCATTCGGAAGAACGTCTTCTGTCCCTACTGGAGCGGTGAAATGTTTTGCCATTGAGCAAAAAAAGTTAACAACTTTAAAACTGCCAAAACCCTATGTCAGATCTTGGAAAAAGTCAAGTTTAAACGGCAGAAGATTTAAAAACTTTGGATTGACTTTTTTATGTTATTTTATTATTTAGGCGTCGTGAAATTGAGATTCTTCGAGAGGGGATATTCTTGATTTCCATAAGATCTTTAACGTTACGAGGAAAGAAAATGTGTGATAGCAGTGTTTTGGATGTTTGAAAAAGCGTCTGTGAGACTGCGATCACATTGATGGCAGAAGATAAATTGTTAATGAATTAAATTGGGGAATTATGAGAAAGTTAGTATTATTTTTGTTTGCTTTGGCACTGTTTTTGGCTTTTCATTTTATCTGGGAACAGACACACGTGAAGCAAACACCGCAGACATCAGTGGATGAAATAGCAAACGATTTTGTGGTAAATAGATTGGAATTTTCTGAAGACGTTCAAAAACGTCAGAAAGAGGAAATGGAAGAGCTACTTGAGCAATATGAGGATGAAAAAGATTTAAAAAAGAAATGGATCCTCGCTGGAAGAATTAGTTATTTGAAGGAATTTCTTGACGATTCGATTTTTAACCCCGGGATTCCTACGGGTGATCTTTTTGTTCTTTATAGTGAAGGGCGTATTTTGGAACAGAAGAAATGGGATGATGAAAAGAAAGTAGTAAAGTAAATTTCTGCTCTGAAAAGGTTAGTTTTTTGTGCTGACCTTTTCCCTTTCTTTCCTTGTGCGTTTTTCTCGTAACTCTAGTTGGAGTGCGGGCTTTTTTGTGGTATAATAGACCTTCACAAAAACAAATATGAAACAACTTATTACTTGGATGGACATCCCCAAATCTAGATTTCTCTTTCAGGAAAAGAAGGAGGTGGTAAGTGAATCTGATACGATTAAGTCCGATCCGGAGTCTACACACCAGATTGATGAAGCGACGGATTTTATCAATGACTTGGAAATGTCGGAGCCGTTGGACAAAAAAGGAATCGCAGAGTTTAAGTCGACCGCATATGATACACATGTGAACCTTATTTGGTTGGATTTAGATCATTTGGGAATTAAAGAGGGCGATATCGTTCAGATATTTGAGCCGGTAAAACCTGGAGCGAAGAGTTGGAATCTTAAAGTGGGAGGATATTCAGATTTTATTGTGATGGATGAAAAAGGGAACCCACGCTTTGGTTTTAAGAAATTTGAAGAAGGGGAAATTTCCGATGAAGAAGTTTTTGCAGACAATGGAGTACAAAGTAAAGAGTTTGGAAAATGTATGATTTATCGGGATGGAAAATGGGAAGAGTCCGAGAATCTCACAGAACAAGATTTGAAAGATCTCAAGAGTGTGAAAGATGCGGCTCGGTTATACTTTGATATAACCACGAACACAGGGAAAGCGCCTGAGCGACGAGACGAAAGAAAAAAAGAAGAAGGATTGGAGATAAAAATTAAAAACGACTAGTTCTCTTTTGGGGAGGTATGTTGATTTGTTTTTTTCTTATGTTATTTTCTGTGGGAAAATACGTGTATGGAAAAATTCTCTTCGCCTCGAGTACCAAAGTCTTCAATGAAGTATGTTTTGCCTTTGGTATTCGTTATGGGGGCGCAAGTATTAGGGATCTTGGAATCGAAAGCGCAGGGAAGAATTGATCCGAATATGACGACTCTGGTAGAGCCTTTATCAGAAAGTGAGTTGGATAGTGTTCAAGTAACAAGAGATATTTTTAATAAGAGATCCGCATTAGTGCACATGAGACTTATTGATTTAAATCCATCAGAAACAAAAAAGTTAGCTGCATGGACAATATTGCCTCGGGGGAGAGGTCTTTTTTTGATAGAACTTGAAGGAGATCCTCGATTTATTTTTCGGGTGGAAAAGGATACATATGGGTGCCGGAAAATATATAGAGATGGAGAATGGTTTAGCGCTCCGAATGCTGAGGATTTAGAAGATTTAGAATCTTTTTCGTTAATGCTTTCTTATTTGTGGAGATAAAAAAATCCCAACGCTTCTGTGCGCTAGGATTTCTTTTTTGGAGGAAGCAAATTTTTTATTGAATTGCGTTCCAGATTCGTTCGACCATCATCACACAGTTTCCCGTGTCGATCACAGTAAGGGCTGGAGTTTTACTTGGCATTTGAAGTGTTGAATGGATGTTTACCATGTAATCCATTTTGTCTTTGAATGGAGGGCAGGCGATCACGATGTTATTTGAGTTTGCTCCCACAAATCCTGATAACGCATTACTTCGTCCAGCGATAGTAATGAAAACATTTTTTGGATTTGCAGAGTACTTCTCAACAATTTCCAATACTTCTCGGGGCTGTTTGTGCGCAGAAGCTGCAAAAAGCTCTACCGGAATATTTTTCTCCTTGAGTGGAGCTACGATTTTATCGGCGAAATCAAAGTCTGATTTTGATCCGCAAAGGACAACAACTGTCGGATTCATTTTGATGAAAATTAAAAAAGGTGAGAAAAGTTTACAAAAAAAATGCGTCGGTGTAAAAATAATATACTTAATCATCTTAAAATGACACAGAAAAAATCATTGTTCGGCGTAGTTGTGGCTGCCACAGCGGGATACATTGGGGGGTTGATGTTGGCGAGAAAACCAGGGAAAAAATTTCGGGATGAATTGAAAAAATCAAAACACCCAGGAAAGAAATTGTTTGAAGAAATCTGGGAAACAAAAAAAGAAGGATACCACGAAATTAAAGACTGGGCAGAAAACTCAGAAGAACTCAAAAAGTTGAAAGAAAAAGGAAAAGCTCATATCGACATGGCGATGGATAAGGCAAAAGATGTAGGAGAAGATGCTCTTGAAGAAGTAAAAAAACACTGGGAATCTTTGGCTGAACACGCAAAGAAAAAAGCAGAAGAACTCAAAAAAGAAGCAAAAGAAAAAGGATCAAAGTTTAAAAATCACATTGAAAAAGAAGTAAAAACAATCGCCGGAAAAGAATAGTTTTTTCAAAAAATTTCACAGAAAAGGGGGACGAAAAAGTTCCTCTTTTTTGAAATCTCAAAGTCTCATTTGATTTTCTCTCGGCTTTGCCTACAATCGCGGGGAATTTTACTAACTTTTTTAAAAATGACAGTATCTGCCGCTCAAGTAAAAGAGCTCCGAGAAAAAACTGGTGTCGCTATGATGGCTTGTAAAAAAGCACTAGAAGAAGCGAATGGTGATATGGAGCAAGCGATTGAAGTTCTCCGAAAACGAGGAGAAGCAAAAGCCGCTGAAAAATCTGATCGATCTACAAACGAAGGAGCAATTGCCGTTTCAGGACGAGCAATGGTGAAAGTTTTGTGTGAAACAGACTTCGTAGCTCGAAACGAAAAATTTATCGCTTTCGTAGAAGAATTGGCACAAAAGGCAGATGCAGAAGGAGCAGATGCAGCAAAAGCGTTGTTTGAATCTGTGAAAACAGACAAAATCCAAGAAATTGGAGAAAACATCGTGCTTGATGCGATCGAAATCGTAGATGGTGGAAACACTGTGGGTGGATACGTTCACTCAAACCGAAAAGTAGCGACGGTTGTCGTACTGGATGGTGGATCAGAAGACGAAGCAAAAGACGTGGCTATGCATGCGACAGCTATGGATCCATTGGTAGCAAATCCAGAAGATGTACCAGCGGATGCTATTGCGAAAGAACGAGAAATCGCTCGAGAACAATTGCTTGCAGAAGGAAAACCAGAACAAATTTTGGATAAAATTATCGACGGAAAAATCAAAAAATTCTGTGCAGAACGAGCGTTGTCTTCACAACCATTCGTAAAAAACCCAGAACAAACAGTGGCTGAGTTCTTGGGATCTGCAAAATTAGTTAAATTTGTTCGATTTGCGGTGTAGTTGGATTTAAATATTGAATTTCAAAGAAGGCGACATTGACCAATGTCGCCTTCTTTTTTTGTGGGGGGTGTTAGAAACACGCCATGGCGTGTCTCTACAGGAACAAATTCTCACTTGCCAAAATCCCCATTTCTCCCTACATTTCACACTGATGAAGCAGAAAACTATTACGATTCAGACAACAAAATTGTTTGATGTTTCTGATCTTACAGATCAAGTGTCTGAATTCTTGAAATCTATCAACGCACAGGACGGAT
Organism: Candidatus Altimarinota bacterium; assembly: GCA_050292255.1. Taxonomy (GTDB): domain Bacteria; phylum Patescibacteriota; class Gracilibacteria; order UBA4473; family UBA4473; genus JBNKLH01. The sequence goes on from JBNKLH010000030.1 coordinate 7,485, forward strand.
TGGTGAATATTTTCACTCAGCACACGACGACTGCGATCAAAATCAATGAAAAGGAAGATGGATTTTTTGCGGACATGAATGGAGTTCTTTTTACAGATATTGCCCCGATAAATCGTGCTTGGAATCACAATGACGCTGAAGAACGGGATCCTGCTACGATGTGTGGAACAGATGGATGTCTCAATGGACATTCACATGTGGCCCAAATGTTGGTAGGAGCAACGTCCGAAACGATTCCGGTTGTAAAAGGCTCAATGCAATTGGGAACATGGCAGCGGATTTTATTTTTTGAGATGGATCGACCGCGTGAGCGGAAGGTAGTGATATCCTTTTTAGGTGAATAAAAATAATAAAACCCTCTTTGTTAAAGAGGGTGGCGAAGAAAGTCCTTTATTGCTATGAAAAAAATAAGAGCGGGTGTTATAGAGAAAATAAAAAATAACACCTCTTGCTCCTCTTAAACTAAGAGGAGAAATACTGGTTAAGTCTTATATACATGAAAAGAAAAACACCAACTGTTCTCGTAGGAAAGGTGAAAATGGGATCAGAGCATCCAGTCGTACTGCAGGCGATGACGAGTACAGACACCTCGGACGTAGGCGAGACAGTAGAGGAGATTTTGCAGCTAAACAGAGCCGGTGCGGAAGTGGTTCGCATCGCGATACCGGATGAGAAGTCTGCGCAGGCAGTCCCGCGAATCCTAAGTTTGGTGCGACAAGAATCAGATGTGCCGATTGTGGGGGATTTTCATTTCAATGGGAATGTGCTTCTGCGGAAATATCCCGAAATGGCGAAGGCTTTGGACAAATATCGGATCAATCCCGGAAATGCGAGTGATCACAATTTTGCAGAAATGTTGGCAATCGCCAAAAAGCTCAAAAAACCAGTCCGTATCGGAGCGAATGCCGGAAGCGTGAAACCAGATTTGATCGAAAAACACAAAGGAAATTTGGAAAAAGCGACGCTGGAAATGATGGAGGAATCTATGAATTCTGCCAAAAAGTTAAAATTTCCAATGGATCAAATTGTATTGTCGGCAAAGTTATCGGATGTCCCTTCGACGATTTCTATCTATGAAAAATTAACCAAAAAATACAACAACGTCCTCCATATCGGATTGACGGAAGCAGGTTTGGGAAGTATGGCTGAGGTGTCTTCTTCGATCACGATTGGAACTCTTTTGCACGAGGGAATTGGAGAGACGATACGGGTTTCGATCACGCCGCAGATGGGGGATCGGGTGAGAGAAGTGCAGATTGGAGCAGAGATTTTGCAGGCATTGGATTTGAAAAATTACAAACCGCGTGTCATCAGTTGCCCAGGATGTGGACGGACGAAGAGAGAGTTTTTCCAAAAGATGGTCGCGGAGATCAATCGACGACTCGATGAAGTCTGGCCGGAATGGAAAGAAAAATATCCAGAGACCGCAAATCTAAAAATCGCTGTGATGGGATGTGTCGTGAATGGACCAGGGGAGGCGAGAGAAGCGGATTTTGGGATTGCGATTCCTGGGAAGGCGGAGGATTATGCATTGGTGTTCGAAAGAGGGAAGGCGATGGAGACGCTTTTTGGGGAGGATATTATTGATCGGTTTTGGGAGATGGTGGTGGAGAGAGTAGAAGCTTCATAAGGAAAAAAACCACCAAGCGAGTTGATGGTTTTTTCGAAAATTTTGACGAAATTTTAATTTACGGCGCATCTGGATAGAAGATCGCCCTCATTTTTGAATTATAAATTGTAAAAGTTCCGCTTCCACGGATAATAAAATTAAAGGTGTGAGTTCCCGCACTAACTTCGAAAACTCTTTCATCTGATACAGGACCAGATCCATTTAGAAATAGTTTGTAATTATTTTCTATAATGTTTCCGGTTGTAATGCAGGCCTCACCACCAGTAAAACTACTCCAAAAAGTGGTTTTGGCATCTACTGCTATTCTTCCTGGAACTGGGACCGTGATTGTAACAGATTTTACTGTGTGATATACAGCCCCAGCTAAGTTGGATAGCGTTTGAGCACCATCTGCATATTCTACGATGTTTCTATAGTAGTCCATATTGGGCGTTCCAGAAATATCACTATAATTTGGTACTGGCACAGTCACATCTGTTACAGAAGCCCCCCCAACAAGAGATATTTTTCTGCCATCAATAGATAACTCTTGATTTTCTGAGGATAAATACCCGGAAAGAT
>JBNKLH010000031.1:0-9608 GCA_050292255.1 Candidatus Altimarinota bacterium
CTCAAAGACGCGGTCTTCGGAAACGTGGGGACGATGATGTGTTATAAAATCGGAGCGCAAGATGCCGAGGCCATGGCCAAAGAAATGGCACCGGTTTTCAGCGACCAAGATTTGATCAATGTGGATGCCTTTAAATCTGTGATCAAACTGGCGATTGATGGACAGCCAAGCCGACCGTTTTCACTCAACGTGGTTAAACCATGGCTTGAAAAGGGAAATCCAAAGATGTCTGCCGCTCTCAAACAAATCTCTCGTCTCACTCACGGACGAAGCAAAAAATTCGTGGAGAAAGAAATCTTCACGCGTTTGGACGTATAGTTAGTTGAGAAATTTCTCGTGTGTTTTCTTTAAGTCTGCATTGACCACATGCGTATAGATCTGTGTGGTCGAAATATTGCTGTGTCCGAGCATTTCTTGGACAGAACGTATGTCGGCTCCATTTCGAAGTAAAGTCGTCGCAAAAGTGTGTCTGAGGACGTGTGGTGTTACCGGCCGCGTAATACCACATTTTCTCCCACGATCACGAACCATGACCTCAATTGCTGTACGTGTGAGTCGACGAGATTCTCCATTGGTTTCAAATTCGTGTTTGTTTTGTCGTGCGTTGAGAAAGAGAGGAGGGAAATTATCCGTTCTCGTGTCTAAATATTTCTCAAGTAATTCTGCGGCCTGCTCGGTCAAAAAGACAACTCGAATCTTTCGTCCTTTTCCGATGACGCTGAATTCACGCGTTTTTAAATTTACATTTTCTCGATTGAGAGCGACGAGTTCAGAGATTCGCAACCCGGTTGAAAATAGCATTTCAATGATCGCCCGATCTCGGAGATTAATCTGTTCGTTTTTACTTCCATTAAACTCGCGCATACGGTTCAGTTCTTCGCTCGTAATTCCGGAGACGTCACGTGGGTCTGGTTTTACGAGTTCAATTTTTTCCGGTGAGATAAGGTTTTTGGCGAGATCCCGTTGATGACAAAATTTCAAAAAAGCCCGAATCGGAATGAGGTAAAGGTTTTGCGTCGCCCGGGAAATCGGTTCGCCTGATCTCGAAGATTTAATCTCAAAAATTCGATCGCGATAGTCATCAATCTTTTCAATAGAAAGCTTTTCAAGCGTAATATCCCCGACTGTTTCTTGTAATAAATCGAGTGAACGTGAATAATTTCGCAGGGTATAGGCAGACGCATTTCGGATGTTCCGAAGGTATTTTTGGTACCGCGTAACCGCGTCAGAAAGCAACATTAATTGTTATTTTGCCAAGAAATCTACGGCTTTTTTAACCTCATTTTTTGATCCAATAAAGATCGTTGTTCGTTGATGAGGGTCCGTGATTTCAAGGTCGAGGACATTTTTTCCGTATTGATCGAGGGCGATCCCACCTGCTTCTTTAAACACAAAGGCAAACGGGGCACATTCAAAAGCCAGTCGGAGTTTCCCATTTGGATGTTTTTTACATCCTGGATAACTAAAGATTCCTTGTCCTTTGCTCAAGATATGATGGAGGTCTGGTACCATTCCTCCAGAATATCGGAGTGTTCGTTCTTCATCAATCCAGTGATTGATCAGTTCTTTATATCGCGGATTAGTCGTGCTGGCACGGAGGTTTCCAGGGGCGAAGTATTTGGAGTCGTCTTGGAGTTGAATGTCTTCACGGCTGACCAAAAATTCTCCCACGTCGTTCATTTCAAATTCGTGAACGCCTTTCCCTTTAATGGCAATCACGAGGCTGATACGAGGGCCGTAGATTGCATATACAGCGGCGAGTTGTTCGTTTCCTTTTCGTCCTACGAGTGTATTTCCTTTCCAGATCCCGAAAATAGATCCAATCGTAAGGTTGGCGTCTACGAGAGAGCTTCCGTCGAGAGGATCGTAGGCCACGACATATTCACCTCGGGGAGCATTGAATTTTACCACTTTCTCCTGTTCTTCGCTGGCAAGGAGTGCGACGAGTTCAGATCGTTCGAGCTCTGTCATGAGCGTTTTGTCGGCCATGACATCCAGTGCCAATTGCTCTTCTCCAGAATTATTCTGTGTTCCGGCGATACCGGTGTTTCCTGCCCGGAGAGAGAAGTTGATATACTTTACCGATCGGGCGATATGATAAAGGAGAGAACGGACTTCGTTTGAGACGCCTTTCGTTCGTAGAAAATGGTTGAAAGATTGGTTTTCCATTGGGGGATTTTAGTTACAGAGTGAGAGAGTTGCAGAGTCACAAAGTGATTGTATCAAAAAATATGGTTTTTACATCTTTAAACTTTCAAACTCTGAATCTTTCTTACTTTCTTACTTCTTCTGGCTTTTGACGGCAGTTTTCCCGGCGGCGGGAACGGTGTTTTTTATAAGTGTGTTCTCTTCTTCAGAAGCTTTAACTTTGACGCCCGGGTCGAGCAAAAAGATTCCCTTTTCTGTTATTTTTTTTATCCGAGAATAAGGAACGATAAATCGCTTCCCAAACATAAAAAATCCTGTTCGTACATGAAGTGCGACGATGCGAGGAGAAATCGTATCAAAGGTAATGTTGTATACCCGACCGATTTTCTGTTTCTTTTCAAAAACAGGCGCATTGATCACCGGGACTTCCCGTTCAAATACTTCTTTGAGTCGGGGGAGTTCTTCGGGCTGAGAAAACGCTTGTTCGTTCTGGACTAATATTTCTCCACGTCGCCAGCGGGCAATATCTGAAAAAGAAAGAATGCGAAGTCCACGAAGGCTTCGTACCCACAGTGCCTGAAATTTTCCATTTTCTGGATCGATCACGACATCTACGACTTTCCCGATAGGAACTGGTGGCTCTGATCCCTGGACCATGATCCACATGTTGCGCACGGAGGCGAAGTCAGTCAACATTAGAAATAAGTATTTAGTATTTAGGGTTGTTTGATATTTTGTTCTAATTTTTCAATTCCTTTATCAATAATGGCGGGGATTTTTTCAAGTTCTTCTTTTGAAAATCGTTGGAGAACGAACTTCTCGGTTGGCACCTTTTCAAACAATTCATTTCGCACACCAAACTTAATGCGAGGAAAGACTTCTGTCCCGAGAGAACTAATGAGAGATTTGATCCCATTGTGTCCGCCAGAGCTTCCTTTCTCACGAAAACGCACTTCTCCAAAGTTTATATCTACGTCATCATACAAGATCCAAATATTTTCAGCGGGGATCTTATAAAAATTGGCAATGGCGGCGACGGATTTCCCACTCAAGTTCATGAGAGTTTCCGGTTTGCAAAAGATTGCCTTTTCTCCATTTAATTCCCCAGTTGTGACTTGTCCAAAGAATTTCTTTTCTTGTTTCCACGGCGCATAGGTGTTGAGTGAGGCGAGTTTTTCAACGGCCATAAACCCAATATTATGCCGAGTCTTGTCGTACTCTTTGGGATAATTTCCGAGACCAACGATTAATAACATCGCGTTTATTGTAAATCTTTCCTTTTGTTCTGCAAAAAATACTCTACACTGTCGCTGTTTTCATTTTTTATTATGGCACAAGATTATACAGATTGGGACAATATGGAGTGGGATGAAGAACGGGGAGAGTTCGTTCCAAAAAATAATTCTGACCAAGGTGCTTCTGGTGTAGAAACCAAGGACTCTAATGGGAATGTATTGGCACAGGGGGATGCAGTGATGTTGATCAAAGATCTCGATGTGAAGGGGTCTTCCCTCAATCTCAAGAGAGGAACGAAGATCAAAAACATTAAACTTATTGACGATCCAGACAATATCGAGTGTAAAGTCGGGAAGTCTACGTTGGTGTTGAAGGCGTGCTTTTTGAAGAAGGCGTAAATTATTGAACTAGAACACCCCCTAGCCCCCTCTTGAACCAAGCGGGGGAAATGAGAATTTACTTTACCTTTTTAAGTTTGGTCTCGAGTTCTTCAATCTGATCTCGTAATACCGCGGCTCGTTCGAAGTCGAGGTTTTGGGTGGCGATATCCATTTCGAGTTCGAGTTCGACCACCATCTGACCGATTTGATCTTTTTTGGTGAGTTTTTCGAAGTTTCGGGTTTTTCCTCCCGAGAGATCTTTAGAAATATCAATGATTTTCTTAATAATCGTTTTTGGAGTAATACCGTGTTTTTTGTTGTATTCTTCTTGGATCGCCCGTCGTCGAGAGGTTTCGTCAATGGCTTCTCGCATGGCGTCTGTGATTCGGAGTTCTCCATTGATTTTGCTGGTGTACATGAGGACACGTCCGTTGGCATTTCGGGCGGCTCGTCCAATGATTTGGAGCATGGCATCTCGAGATCGCAAGAATCCCTGTTTATCTGCATCCAAAATGGCGATGAGTGAGACTTCCGGGAGATCCAGCCCTTCTCGGAGAAGGTTAATCCCGACGACCACTTCAATGGTTCCTTTTCGGAGCTCGGTGAGGATCTCAATTCGTTCGAGCGTTTCGATTTCAGAATGAAGATATTTCGCTTTGATCCCCGCTTCAATCAAGAATTCGGAAAGCTTTTCGGCGTCTTTTTTCGTTACAGTCGTGATGAGGACTCGTTCTTTTTTCTGGATTGTCGCCTGAACCTCTTCAAGCAAATCATCAATATAGTGATCAGGAGATCGTACATCAATCGTTGGGTCAAGAAGTCCGGTCGGTCGGATGATTTGTTCGACGATGTCTTCTTTTGGGCTGTTTTCGTATTCGTATTTCCCTGGAGTCGCAGAGACATAGACGGCTTGCGCGATTTTTGATTCAAATTCATCAAACTTAAGCGGTCGATTGTCCATGGCACTTGGAAGTCGGAATCCATGTTCAATCAAGGAGTTTTTTCGTGATAAGTTTCCGTTGTACATTCCTCCCACTTGAGGGATGGTGATGTGTGATTCGTCCACGAAGCACATGAAGTCTTTTGGGAAAAAGTCGAGTAAGGTCGATGGTGGCATGCCTGGTTTTTGTCCAGAAAGGTATCGGGTGTAGTTTTCAATCCCAGAGACGTATCCAACTTCTCGGAGCATCTCAATATCGTATTTTGTTCGTTGTTGGAGTCGGTGAGCGGCGACCGGATTTCCGAGTTTTTGGAGTTCTGCGAGTCGGATATCGAGATCTTTTTCGATTTCTACGACGGCTTTTTCTAGTTTTTCTTTGGACGTTACGTTGTGTTTTGCCGGGAAGATTTTGATCTCCGGTAATTCTTGAAATACTTCGCTGGTGAAGGCATCGATCTCTGTGATTTTATCCAAACTGTCTCCCCAAAATTCCAATTGATACGCGATATCTCCACTAGGCGGAAATATTGTTACGATATCTCCCAATACTTCAAAGGTCCCTCGTGAGAAATCCGTATTGGTCCGTTGAAACTGCAAATCCACAAGTTTTTTCAAAAGTTCTTTTCGGGGATAATCGTCTCCTTGTTTGATCGAGAAAGAAAGGTCTTGGTAGTCTTCTTTGTCTCCGATTCCGTAGATACAAGAAACAGAAGAGACAATAATCACATCTTTTCGAGTGAGAAGGTTGACGGTCGCGGCATGTCGGAATTTCGCAATTTCGTCGTTGATGGTAGCCTCTTTTTCGATGAAAGTGTCTGTCTTGGCGACATAGGCCTCTGGTTGGTAATAGTCGTAGTATGACACGAAATAACTAACGGCATTATCCGGGAAGAATTGTTGAAACTCTGCACAGAGTTGTGCGGCCAGTGTTTTGTTGTGCGCCAAGATTAAGGTCGGGCGTTGTAGATTTTGGATGATATTCGCCATCGTAAATGTCTTCCCCGTCCCGGTGGCTCCGAGAAGAGTTTGATGCCGAAGACCATTTTCGAGTCCTTTGGTCAGGTGTTTAATGGCATTTGGTTGATCTCCCGTAGGAGCAAATTCGGAAACGAGTTTGAATTTTTTATCAGACATACACGTGTCGTTAATGTTTTTATTCTACAAAAAAGGCACTTGAGTGTGCCAGAAAAATTTTTTTTATCAAGGGAACACTTTGGGAACTAGTCTTTTTCCTCTGATTTCTCCTTATCATTCTCATTTTTAAGTCGTTCTTCTACCTTTTTTTCGTATGTTTTAATCGTATTTTCAAGGGCTTTATTCGCCCCTTCTAACGTATCTTCCTCCTTTTTATTCCGATTCTTCTCATTTTCTATCTGTTTTTGTACCTTTTGTTGGTATATCTCATTCGCTTTTTCGAGAGCCTTTTTCTTCTCTTCTTCGGCTTTAATCCGTTCTTGTTCTATCACAGATATTTTTTTGTTTGGTAAAAAAACTTCGTCGTCTTTTTTACACAACCAATCAAAGATTCCCATGAATTTAATAATAACGCTCCTTCTGTTGTAGCGTTTTCAAAGAGGAATTGTCAAATAACCGCAAATTGAAGACCGGCTTTAGTCCTTCTTTTTATAGTTCTCTTCGGTTTTTGCTATGTTCTGAGCATATGTTTTGAGTGTCTTTTGGTAGGCTTTATCGGCTTCACTGAGTTCTTCGGTTGTCTCTTTTTTTCTGTTTAGGCTCAGTTTTATTTTTCCAGAAACGAGTTTTACAAGAAATCCCGGTTCCTTTTTTTCTTCAGCCTTTTTTATGTTCAGGGGAACCTCTTTTTTTTCGTTTTCAACTTCAGCCTGAAGGCGTCGTTGTTGTTCTTCTTCGTTTAAATATTCAAAAGGAACTCCTTCTAACATACCAACACCGTTAATCTGAGTTCCGGTTTTTTTATATTTGAGGGCCATATCGGGGGAAGTGTTAAAAGCTATTCTTGATTTTGCTCGCGATTTTTTAGCTTTTCTAGGAGTTTTTGTCCATTTTTTCGGAGACGTTTGGACATTTTTTTGGTTGTCTTTTTCCCTTCATCGGTCGTAAGAAGGAAAGAAAGGACAGATCCAACGGCACCACCGACAACAAGTCCGGTAAGCAGTCCGCTTCGTTTTTTGTTTGGATTTTTGGTCATGACGTATAAGTCAGGAAATCACTCACACTTTATCATTTTTGAGTCCGATTGTCAAACTCTAGGCGAAGTTCAGCTCCAAATTTTTCATGGAGAAGTTTCGTGATATTCGCAAATGCAGTGTCGATTTCTTCTTCTTCGAGGGTCTTGTCCCAAGATCGGAATTCGAGGTGATAGGAGAGGTTTTTGAGTTCTCCGAGTTTTTCAGCATCGACGAATTCATCAAAGAAAATACATTTTGTGAGGAGTTCGGATGCTTCGTGTGCTGTTTTGATCAAATCTCCAGAGAGCGTTTTTGGGGGCACGACGATCGAGAGATCTCGTCTGACGGCTGGGAATGGAGAAAGATTTTTATATCGTTGTTCGCTTTTTTCTGCGGCGGCGAGGAGTTTTTCTGTTTCGAGTTCTACGAACGCAATAGCGGTTTTTCTTACCGGATGTTTTTGTGGATGAAGGCTTGCGATGATTCCGATTTCTTGTCCATCGAGGGTAATGTGTGCAGATTGAGCCGGGTGAGCAAGGGCAAAGAGTTTGGCTCCTGGGACAAAATCAATTCGGTCTTTTTGGATCCCAAGTTCTTCAATGAGTTGCAATAATTGGTTTTGGACTCGATAAAACTGAGCCGCCCCTTTTCCGTTCATTTTGGCGGAAAAAATTGCCAATCGGGCGACTTCTCCGTCTTTCTTGGAATGAGTTTTCCCAAGTTCAAAGAAATCAACTTCTCCGTGGTTTCGGATTTCTGTTTCGAGCTCATCGACGAAGTTGGAGATCAATGTTTGTCGAAGTTGTGTATAGGCTTCAGAAGATGGGTTTTGGACGCTTACGTAGCTTTTTGGATCGGCCTCTGTGAGTTCTGGATCATCAAACGCCACGAATGACGAATGATACACCTCGAATAATCCTTGCGTAGAGAGATGTTCTCGGATAGCCCAATCTTGTCGTCGGAGTTTATTTACTGCTGGCGGATTGACGGGGAGGGTTGGCAGTTCTGATTCGATTTCTTCAAATCCATAGAGTCGAACCACTTCTTCAATCAAATCTTCTGCGCTCTCCACATCTTTCGTTGATCGCCAAGAGGGGACTTTCACGTCGAGATCTTTTCCATCAGGAAGGACATCAAACCCGAGTGATTCGAGTTTTTGAGTGATATCTTCATTTGAAATATTAATCCCAGATCGTTTTCGCAATATTTCTGGATCGAGGCTTACTCGTTGCAATGCAAACGGTCTTGTGTACACATCGGTAAGTTGAGACATGACTTGTGCCTCTGGAACGAATCGTTTGGTGTGTTCTACTGCTCGTCGGATAGTGTGTGGACACATTTCCGGGTCGAGAGATTTTTCGTATCGCATCGAACTGTCAGATCTGAGTGCAAGTCGTTGAGAGGTTTTTCGGATGGTCGTCGCATCGAGAGATTCTGAAATGAAGATAATATTTTTCGTTTCTTCACTCACTGAGAACCCTTCTCCTCCCATGATCCCGGCGATAGAGAGGACATTTTTGTCATCAGCGACCACGACATCTTCTTCGGTAAGTTTGTATTCTTTTCCGTCGAGGGCGACGATAGTTTCACCAACTTTCGCTTGTCGGAGTCGGATGGTTCCGTTGATCTTATCTGCATCAAAGGCATGCATCGGTTGCCCGAGTTCGAGCAATGTAAGATTCGTCACATCGACCAAATTGCTGATCGCTCGGACGCCAAGAGCCTCGAGTCGGAGTTGATCCTCAATAGGAGAGGGTTCGACGTGTACATTTTCAACTCGTACAGCACAGACGCGTCGGCAGTTTTCCGTATCGATTTCAATATCAACGGTGTTTGCTGATCCGGGATCCCCGAGTTCAAAATCTGGAATATGTGAAAAAGATTTTCCGTAAAGAGAAGCCACTTCTCGTGCAATTCCCCAGTGTCCCATGAGGTCGGGACGATGGGTGAGGCTTTTGTTATCGATATCCACGAGTTCGTCTCGAAATCCTTGGTAAATGTCCGCGAGATTTTTTCCAATTTCTTTTTCAGAAAACTCTAACAATCCTTCGTTTTTCATCCCCAGTTCTGTGTTGTCACAAACCATTCCTTCTGAAGCGGTCCCTCGAATCTCAGAATCTTTAATCTCGATTCCAGATTTCAGCATGGCTCCTGCAAGTGCGACAGGATAGACTTTTCCCGTTTCTAGTGGATGTACTGATCCAAAGACGATTTGTTTTTTTCCGTGACCTCCACAGTCAAATTGTCCGATGTGGAGTTTGTCAGAATCCGCATGTTTTTCAAAAGAGAGAAGTTTTCCGGCCACGACGTTTTGTACGAAGTCTTTTTCTGCAATTACTTCCTCTACTTCTGCAGTATGGAGGATAAGTTTGGTGGCAATATCTTTGGTCTCAATGTCTTTGAGATCTACCATTTCACGGAGCCAATTCAGAGAAAATTTCATATTCGGTGCTGAGTATACGAAAAGTAAAGCTTTTGGGAAGATTGACAAATGATTTTAAACAACTAAAAAGGACCCGATATGAAAAATTATGAAGCAATTGACCCTTCGGAAAGAATATCGCTATCGGCTCAAAAGATTTTTAACTCAAAGATTCTTTCCACATATGCAGGCGATTTAGAAATGCCCTTTTTGGCGGATTATGATTCCGATGGGAATTTGATTTTTTTAAAGCTTCATTTGGAGGAATTATTAGAGGAGTTTGAGGAAGTCTGGACTCCCAATTCTGTAGATCGGATGGGGTTTGTCGATGG
>JBNKLH010000032.1:0-9570 GCA_050292255.1 Candidatus Altimarinota bacterium
ACAGATGCTTCGGGGGAAGTTAGCCAACATACTGAGTATTTGCCGTTTGGAGAGATTATGGTTGACGATAGGCCAGTAAACGATAAAAATCCTTATCTTTATAATGGTAAAGAGCTGGATGAGGAGACGGGGTTGTATTATTATGGAGCTCGTTATTACGATGGAGTTCTTTCACGATTTGTAAGTCGAGATACCTGGGAAGGGGAGTATGGAGATCCTCAGTCTTTGAATCGGTATTCGTATGTGACGAATAATCCGTTGAAGTATGTGGATCCGAGTGGGAATGAGAGAATAGATATTATTATAGAGACTTCGGTTAAGCAGAAATTAAGTTCTTCTAATCGTGAATATTGGTGGCCTATTATTTTGAGCAATAAAGGAATGTCTGGGCATACAGGACTAGCGGCAGAAGGTGAGTTTTATGATTACGGCCCTATTAATGGACGTGGAGGAGATTTTTCAGGAGATCAGGGTGGTCCATGGTGGGATAATGATTTACCCAATGGAAATGCAACTTTAGAAGACGTAGAAAATATTATTGCACCGAGTAAGTCTGCACCAGTATATAAGGTTAGCGTGGAGGTTTCTCCTGAACAATATACGAAGGTTAAAGGGTATTGGGATAGTCTTTATAAAAATCCTGGTACTTACAAGTTTTATAACAATCAATGTACAACTACGGTGGATAGGAGCTTGGTTAATGCGGGAATATTGTCTCCTTCGTTTAATGTCTCAGAAAGTATTTCTAGGATGAAACCCAATGGGTTCTTGAGGTATTTAAAAAATAATTTGAAAAATACATGGGGAGAAGATAAAGGAAAAAGAGCTACCGTCGAAAGAATTAATGGAAATTCTCGTAACAAAGAAAAGAGTAAGGACGATAATAAATCAAAAAAATGAAAAAATTTATAATAACTTCAATTTTCGTGCTCCTATTGTGTGGATGTTCATTGTATAAAGATGGAAATGTCCCAGTGTATTTTAATGGAACAGATGGCTTTGATCAGAGAATGAAAGATTTTTTAATCAAACCAGATGCAGCTTTTGAAATTGTCAAAAATTCAAAGGAACCATCATTTGAAGTGTTCCAACAAGGTGAGGCATTAGGTTTCTTGGTAAATATAGAGAATCCTGCTCCAGATGATCAGGATTCACATTTTCTATTGAGATCTCAGCCGTATTTAATAGTCGGGGATTATTATGCCTTTTTTCCATTGGCCAAAATGGATCCTTATTTTTCGGGATATTACTTAAATGGATATACAGGGGAATTGGAATTTCGAGCATCGGATAAATTAATATCTCCTAAAATAAAATTTATTTCTGATGATATTTTTACGAAAGTAGAAACTCTATTAAAAGGAACGGACTAGTCCACGCCTTTAAAGGGTGATGGGGGAGGTTAATTTCCTCCCTCTTATCCCTCTCCCGCAGAGCGGGAAGGGAAGGTAGACGATGATGAGTTAGGAATGTATTATTATGGAGCGAGGTACTATGCCGAGCGAGCATCGAATTTGAAAAAAGAGATGCGAAGAAAACGAAGTTTTCCGTTTTGCGAAGCGCAAAACAGCGAAAGCCATACGAGACGCCAAAGCGAAGCTTTGAAAGCGTCGAAGTATATGATCCTGTTCTTTCACGATTTGTGAGTCGAGATACCTGGGAAGGGGAGTATGGGGATCCTCAGAGTATGAATCGGTATTCGTATGTGACGAATAATCCGTTGAAGTATGTGGATCCGAGTGGGAATTTTGCTTGGGATCTTGTGGATATAGGGTATTTCTTTGCGAGTGTTTCGGAGACTATTGAAGAAGCACTAAACACAATTGCGGCAACTTTTGCAGCAGGGATTACAGGTTCAATGGAGCGGGACTATGGGATGCAATTGCCGGGAGTTCCATCTTCAGTAGAAATGGCAGGAAGAGCAGAAAAGCATCTTGAAAAATTAGTAGACTCAGCTCCTAATTTGGCCGCGGATACATTAGGTTTAGCACCAGGAGTTCCAGGTGGGACGAAGAGGGCTTGGGATGTTGGCGCTGAAGCGCTTCAGAATACATCAAAATTCACAAAAAATGAACAGAATGCAATTGAGGCAATTGAAAAATTCTTGGGAGACGATATACAACATATCAAGAATAGTTCAGGGGATCATATTATGAGAAGCATAGATGATGCAGGGCTTGTAAAAAAGGTTAGATTTGATACAAATAATCCAACTCCTCATGATTTTCCGCATGGACATGTTGAGCGGTTTAAGAAAGTTAAATCAAAGGAAAAACAAATAAAGAAAAGCGGACCAATAAGTCTAAAGAAATAATCTTATAATAAAGAATCCAAATGACTAATTCAGGAAAAAATTCAGATTACGACATTGGAGAATTCTGTTCATACGAATTAACGGAGTCTCAAGAGAAGAAAAAATTTAGAATTGTTTTGGAGGGGGATATTAAGTACTCAAATTTGGTATCAATAAAAGTAGGAAATTTAAAATTTAGTGAAGATGAACTAGTGGAGTGGGTAGAAGATTAAAATTAAAGGGCGCGGAGTAATCCGCGCCTGTCTTTTGCTTTTAAAAACGACAAAGTATTTATAAAAACTTCTTACTATGAACTCAAAATTAAAAAAGCTTATAGTTGGTTATGAAAAACTTATTGATTTCTTTGGATATTTTCCCACATTTCATGACGATGAAATATTAGATATTCAGAAAAAGGAACAAGGAATATTATTTACATTAAAATCTAATGCAATTCAAAACCAGGAAACTCGGATTAAATTTCTGATAAGAGGTGTGAGGAAGGAGCCCGAATATAAAAAGGAAGATTGTCCGGTCATTTTTGAGCTGATTTTTAAAGAATCTGAGGGAGACTGCTCAATGGAGCTTTCTCCTTGTTGGGCAACCAAGAGTGAAGAGCCAATTAAGTGGATATTTAAAGATATGGAGGTATTAGAAGTCTCGTCTTTATGAAAAAGGCGCGGAGTAATCTGAGCCTGTCTTTCGGTAAAATTTAATTGATTTTTAACTTAATGATCTCTCTAAAAAATAAAATAGATGAAATATTGTGTTATCTGCGGATTAAAAGGACCTTGGGAAGGATGGAGTGACATCTGCAGTTGTTGTGGGTGTCACTTTGAAGTAGATGATGTTGCAGGAGAATATGAAATTAGTCCTGAGTTTTCACTAGAAAAACTTTTATCTAGTGGGAAATATCCACGAAATGACAAGGAACGAGTGGATTACAATTCAGGACAAAGGGAAAATGAAACTCCTATTCAATACTCGTGGGGAGAGATGCGAATTGAGGGAGAAAAATATTTTGAATTTGAAGATCTACAAGCGGTAAAGGAATACAGAAAGCGTTGGATTAATTGTGCTCTTAATTGGCAAAATAAGGAAGATCCTCTGCAGTGGTTTGATGAGTATTGTGGACAAGGAA
This sequence comes from Candidatus Altimarinota bacterium, assembly GCA_050292255.1. Taxonomy (GTDB): domain Bacteria; phylum Patescibacteriota; class Gracilibacteria; order UBA4473; family UBA4473; genus JBNKLH01. Next base: position 3,435 of record JBNKLH010000032.1, read on the forward strand.
AACGGTTAGATGGTTGGAGTAAAAAAATGCGAAATGATCAAATGAGGAATATTCCAAAAATTTGGCAATAGTACAAGTAAAAAAGGAACGGAGTAGTCAGCTCCTTTAAAGGGTGATGGGGGAGACGATGAGTCTTCCCCCTCGAACCCACCCCCGCCCCCTCCCTTAGAAATGGAGGGGGTATGAAAAGCCTTCCCTTCTTGTCGCTCTGTAGCTCGGAAATTTTCGTACGAAAAGCGAAGGAGGATTAAGGGAAGGTTTGGCCTTCAGCTCTGATGGAATATTTACTTCTGAGAGCTCGGACTCGAAGAGATGGGTTGTGAAATAAATCCTAATGAAATCATTTTGAATCTTTCACAAGAGAAAATTTTTGTGAAAATTTGCTTTCTTTTCCAATTTGTAGAAATCTGGCTAAGCAATGAATCTCTCCCCACTGATCTCGTTCACTCTGAATTTGAATGGGGTTTATTTGTGAGATCTTTGCGTTCGTATTTTTTACTTTTTTTACATGAAACGAAACAAATTGTTTTTGAGAGGAGTGAAGGCCTTTTTGCTTGTTGGGCTTTGCTTCTTTGCTCATCAGGCGTACGCCGCGGGTGAGTTTAAGGCGACTTTCCGTACTTCTTCTCCAAACGAAGTCGTGCGTTTACCACTCTTTACAGGGCAAGGATATACTCATTCGTATGGGTTTAGTGTTGATTGGGGAGACGGAAGTCCGATTGATTCTATTTCTGCTTACAATCAAGCAGAACGTGATCACGCCTATGCAACACCTGGGGATCATCAGGTCACCATTACCGGATCTATGCCTATGTGGCTCTATCGGGGAGGAACCGGAAACCAAGGATACGCACACCAACTTATCAGTATTGATGATGCAGGGAGTGTGGGATTTGGGACCGGAATCACAAACTTCTACGCTATGTTTGCGGGAGCGTACAATCTCCAATCAGTAGCATTGTTCGACACAAGTTCTGGGACAGATCTTTCGTACATGTTCTACGGAGCGAGTGCATTGACTGGGATACCTCAGTTTGACACCTCAAGTGCGACAGAAATGTTTGCTATGTTTTCGTACGATGCTTCTTTGGCTTCATTTCCATTGATCAATACAAGTAACGTAGAAAACTTCTCATACATGTTCTACCAAGCGACTTCTTTGACGACAATGCCATTGATTGATACGAGCACAGGGACAAACTTCTTTGCGATGTTCTCTTATTCAGGATTGCAAAGTTTGCCAGCGATCAATACCAGCAACGGGACCAATATGGCTTACTTGGTTTCATACACTCCGATCGTAGATATGCCGGATTTGGATGGAAGTGCTTCTACTACTTTTGAAGGAATCTATGAAGGATGTACTTCTATGGAAACAGGAGGAGCTTTGTCTGGAGCTCAATACAGTATTGATTATAGCTACACACAATTGCCAGTGAGTGAGTTGCGAGATGCTTTGGATGCGTTGGGATACGCTGATAACACTGATGAACAACAAACGATCACTTTGTCCGATGTTCCGGGGATCAATGGGTTATTGAATTCTTACAAAAATGATCCGCGGGGATGGGAATTGGTTGCTTCTGGATCGACTGTTCCAGGGAATGTTCCACTCACAAACCCTCACTTTTATCCCACAAACTAGTTTACAAAAATAGTTATAAAAAACCCTGTGCTTCGGCGTGGGGTTTTTGAGTGGGAAATTAAGAAATCATCTGAGTTCCTTTGCACAAAAATCCAATCCTTTTTGATTATATTTTTCCAAAGGATATGAATGGTACTTCTTTTCTGGTGTGATCTGTTTTGCTTTTTGAAAATACTTATTAGCTTTTTCTAGGTACTCCTTTTTCTTCGCTTCAGAAAAGTCCCCGTGTAGGTAGAGTCGCACGTTTTCGTAGGCAATTCGTTCAAGGAGTAAATAGTCATTGGGTTTAAATGATTCGACTTTTAGATAATGCGTGAGCGCGTCCTGATATTTTTCGAGTCGGCTATAGCAGATACCGATATATTCATCTAACCAAAAACTTTCTGGTTCTCGTTTTTGGGCTTTTAGGAGAAGTTTGAGTGCTTTTTTGTTCTCTTCCGTTTTCAAATAACAAAATGCCAAACTCTTCATGGCGTCTGAGTTTTCAGGGTATTTTTTGAGAATTCCCAAGAGATATTGGATGGCTTCTGTATAGTTTTCTGCACGAAGGAATTTTTTCACTTCTCTGAGCATTTTTGGCGTTGGTACAGATTTTATTTTTGTCATTTTTTAGGTTTTAAGAGTTGTTTTCATCCTCTGTTTTATTCAATGCCTTTGACATGGCATCAAACGTAAGGTTGTTTTCGTGATTTATGTTTTCTTTGAGATATGTATGCACCTTTTCCCATCCACTTGCATTAAAACTTCCATCTGAATTAATAACCCCCAGTCGTCTCAAACTTTCATCTGCCCCTCCAGGCCCATCAAAACATTCTCCCACTTTGTAGAGTTTTTGTTGGTGTTGAGCGGACATGATTTCCCCTGGATTTTGCTTGAGTCCAATTGATTGCAAAAAACTATCTGCTGTCACAGGAGTGCTTCCGAGTTTGAGGTCTTGTCCAGAGAGTGTTTTATTTTGATCCAATCGTACTCCTGGGAATAATTTTCCGGAGGCTCCATTTTCACCTCCGAGCGCATCGTATATGGTCATTTTTCCATAGTCTTGCTTGAACCCAAGGGCGTTTTCTTCGATCAGGAACTTACTTGTTCCCGGGATATTTTTGAAGTTGATATTATTATATTTCCCGCCTTCGGTGACAAATACATCGTGCATTCGGAGTTTAAACTTTGTATTTCCGTTTTCGTCAGTGAGTGATTCGTATTGTTTTTCGAGTGCTCGTTGGTCTTCCTTGAGGCTTTTTTCTTGTTCTTCGAGTTGCTTCTTTTGCTGTTCGAGTTTTTCTTTTTCTTCTTGCTTGAGTCCGAGGAGTTCTTTTTTTTCTGCGAGTTCTTGTTCTTCTTCGTCGGTTAAGATTTCCCCAGATTCTTTTCTTTGTTCGAGATCCATGACTCGATTTTCAATATCCAAAATCTCATTTTCGAGTTCTTCGGTTTGTTCTTCTACATTTTCTTTCCATTCGGAGATTTGCTTTACGGCTTTTTTCTTTTCGGTGATGGCTATTTCTGTTTTTTCTTTTACTCGATCCATATGCTTCGCCATTTCCTCTACATCGGTTTCGGTCTTCATCGGTTTGAGCTTGAGCTCTGGCATGCCGTATTGTTCGGCGAGGGCGGTTTTGGCTTCGTCGTTTAGGTTTGGGCTTTCGTACAATTTTTGCACGGTTGTCTGGATATTTTCTCCGCTTTGGAGTCCTGATCGCACAGCTTTTTCTACGATGGCTTTATCTTCTCCCTTAAATGCTTCGTTCGTCTCGGTGAAGGAGAGGAGTTTTTGGTATTCGGAGAACTGTTTTCTTGTGGCTTCTGGGATTTTGGGAACAGAGAGAAGAGCTTTGATCAACTCTGTGGTTGGTTTTCCTTCGTATTGTTTGTACAGTTCATCGAAAGTTTCTTGATAGCTTTTGGTTTCCGATTCCTGCTCCTTAACCACAGTTTCCTGCTCCTTAACCTCAGTTTTCTCCTCCTTAACCTCAACCTTTTCTTTATTGGTTTTTATTTCCCCAAATTTTTCATCCAGCAACATTAAAAAAGATTCATTATCCATTGTTAGATCTTCCCAAGACATTTCAAATTCTTTCATAATGTCTTTCACAATACCCACTGCGGCAGATTTTTCCTTGTCTGTGTATTGAGAGTTTTCGTTCAAATACTTCAAGATCTGTTCATCCTGAGAGATTTCATTGTTTTCGATATTTTGAAGTTCTTCTGTGTTTTCAATGATTTCTTCTTGAACAACTTCTTCATTATTTTCGATTTCTATATCTTGAGAATCTTGTGTTATATCCTCCTCATTTTCCTCCGTAAATTCTCCCTCTACAAAACCATCCAGATTCATCGCTTGGATATCCTTTGCTGTTAAATCTTCCTTTTGAATCTCTTCTTGCTTAGTCTTCTCCAAAGCTATTTGCTCCGGGCTTTTCGAGAGCACAGAAGTATTTTCATTACTAGGAGCTTGGATCTCACTTGTAGTCATCTTTACATTCTACCAGAAAAACAAGAAAAAAGCAATGGGCTTATCAAACAAAAAAGAACCCTTTGGGAGAGTCCTTTTTAAAGTTGCAAGAAAATATAAACAGACTAGTCCACGTCTTTTGGTGTTTTTTTATCTCGTTCTTTTATCTTGTTCATCATTTCTTTGTTCATCTGTGCGATATTTTCTTTAGAATTGGCGATTTCTTCTTTTGATTTTGCAATTTCTTTCTTATCCGCTGCGATTTCTCTTTCACTTTTCGCTGTATTAGCGGCAGTCGTAAACCTGATCAAAAGGAATTTATCATTCCCATTGTACTTAATGCCATTAGCATCTGCGTAGGCTTTGATTTTATCTTTATTTGCTTCAAAGAAAGCTTTTGGCCCACCCGCTTTATCGATCTCATCGAGAGAGAATCCCCAAACTGTGTCTGGTCCACCTTCAAGAAAACTGCCTTCCGTATTATAGGCTTCCGTGTGTTGTTCTGCTGTGGCCCAATTAGTTGTTCCTTCTGAAAGACTAATTTTGTTTTTATCAGGATTTTGAGCCTTCGTTTTATCAATCTCTGCTTTAACTTTATCTGAAATCCCCACTACCCCCGTCGTAATGGCGAGTGAGATAGTGGCTAACTTTTTTATAAAACCTCGTCGACCGTTTTCCTGTGGACCTTTTTTCATTTTTGAAAAGAGATTAGATGTTCTTGAAATGTTTTCCTGAAGAAAGCCTGAATATTCTGGCTAGGCAAGAAAAATTTGACATTTCAAATATGGTCTAACATGCATTAAACCGACCTCAAACTAAACTTTTGCGAAACGTTTGTCAAATTTTTCTGTTGCAGGAAGTTTTTGAGTGTGGTTTTTTATAAAAAAATGTGTTCAAGAAATGGTTTTATTCCTTTTGTGATGCGGGGTGTGGTGGAGACGATGGAGGGGGTGGGGTGTGACAGTGCCCTCCCTCTGTCCCTCTCCCGCAGTCGCGGGAAGGGAAGATTGAATAACCCACTCTCCTCCCAATGGGAGGATTTGGTGGAGGGATTTATTAAATTTTAATGAAGTATTTTTGACATTTTTCGTTTTTTGTTTAAAAGGTGTTTAGGTTTTGAAAAACAAGAATATGGGATTAGATAAGATTAGTTGCTCGGAAAAATTGCCTCAAGAATTTGAACTTTCGGTTGCAACTAAGGATGATTCAATTCCTATACTAGAATTGCAGAAAAAGCATGTTGATTTAGGGATTTTTCAATGGGATATGACAAAGGAATATCTTGAGAAGTATTTGGACTATGAAAATACTCCTGTTTTGAGATATATGGGAGAAGTAATTGGTTATTTTCTCACTTTAAAATCAACAGATGAAATATTTAAAGAAACAAGTTATTTAAAAAGTTTTGGTGATATTTATTCTAAATCAAAAGAAGCCGGCCTTGGGAAAACATGTTTTGGGCAATTGTGTGTAGCTTCTGAGTGGAGAGAACAGGGAGTTTCAAAGTTGCTTCATCAATTTTTTAAGGAGAATAGCGATTATGATGTGAGATTTTTAGTTATCCATGATGATAATTTTATCTCTTATAACGCTCATTCGAGGCGACCCGATACACACTTGGTTAAGCAGATTGGAGAAAATTTGGAAGACTTTGTTTTTGCGTTACGGGTAAAAGATTCAGATGAAAACCTTGAGAAAAGAGTAAATAATTTTATTAAAAGAGTTAATAGTGTTTTGTCTTAGTTTTTATTAACTAGCTAGATCCCAATAGCCATCAAAAATTCCTTTAAAAATTTGAGCGACTTCACTGCTTTCAAATATAAAGGCAAATGGTTTTTGTTTTGAGAAACTAACAACGGCAACTTTATTTTTATATATAAAGATTTCCCCATTTACTATTGGGAGATTTTTTACAAGTCTTACAGCTCGAAGTTGTTTTTTTAAATCTTTTCCCAATTGTTCATTTAAAGCTTCTTGTGTGGACGGTTTTATTGCAAATGTATGAATGTTTCTTGCGATTCTTCTGGGGATATATGTAT
>JBNKLH010000033.1:0-3924 GCA_050292255.1 Candidatus Altimarinota bacterium
CATCTAGAAACTTTTGAGCAATTCGTTGCATATTCGCAATCGTCCCATCATGTTTTTGAAATCCCGCAGTGTGTTTCCAGAGTTTTTCAATATCCATATGACGAGGCTGCATCAATCGAGTCTTCATTTCCGTAAAGAGCTCTGCCTCTTCTCGATTCAGAATCAACATATCCACATATGGGAAAAATTTTCGGAAAGAGTGAAATCCTTCTTTGAATTGGGTTTTCCCCGGATTCCAAGCGATGAATTTCTTTCTCTTTGATTTTTCTTTCCAGACAATAAGCCGATCAAAAATATCTCGTTCTTTGCCATGTGCATGTCCAAGGTACACAGCATGCGTTTTTGGTAAATCATGATACGACTCATGAGCCGTACTTTCTTCAAAAATAGTCCGTTTTCCGCCTTCGGTCATAAAAATGAGAGAAGCACTCGTAGGCACTCGTTTTTTAATCGTGACGAAATCCGTATTTACCTTCATTCGTTCCAGTCGATGAAGGATAAAATCTCCGTGGTCATCATGGCCAATGGTTCCCAATGCCGCGACTTTGATCCCCAAGCGAGAAAGCCCCACCGCCGAATTCGCAGAACACCCTCCTACATGTCGAGAAAGCGTTTTGATAGGAATTTTCTGACCAATTTCAAAATCCATATGCATCCGCCCATCTTTCGTCTTATGAAAAATAACTTCCTGCGGTTCTATAAACGTATCTAAGGTAATAGAGCCGAGCGTACAGATATCAAATTTTTTCATCACTGGTCATCATAGCAATTTTTATCTTTCTCAAACAATAGCAAATCCGCTCTCCTGGTAGAAAAAGATATATTTTCGTGTTACTTAATATTGACTTTTTTTATTTTTCTGTTATTTAAAGAATATGAAGAAATGGTTTCTCCTTTTCGCGATCAGCCTGCCGGTATTTGTAAATGCCAGTGGATTGCCAAAAGCAAACATTCAGATCACACCGAAAACCATCCGGATTGGTCAATCAATCACCGCAGATGGAACGGATTCTCGAAACTCTGCTGGGAACAAGTACGGACTCGAAATGCGATGTAAATTTGGAGTGAATGATGAATGGGGAGACTATACGACCAATCTCAAACAAACCTTTACGCCAGAGGAAGAAGGAAGCTTTACCGCTTATTGTGATATTCGAGATAAAGACAACGGAGGAACAACCAGTATTGCCCGAAACTACCAGGTACGATCTAATCTTGATCGGAGTGGACGAATTTTGGTGGATAACACAGAAGCTCGTGTCGGAGAGGCGATTCAGTTTGAAATATCCCTTACCAAAAACCTCAATGAAGATCTCGATAAAATTTGGGTGCGATGGGATTTTGATTCTGATGGTGAATGGGATACTCCGTTTACATATCAAAAGACGAAAAACCATGTGTACAGCTTGGCTGGAACCTACGTTCCTACCGCAGAAGTACGATTTGGAAGTTCTGCCGAAACCGCGGAAAACCTCATCGTAAAAGGTCTTTCTCCGAGCGGACTATTTCGAAAACTGATCCCGACAAAAAGTTGGGACAAAATTCGAATTCTTCCTGCCCAAGTATTGCCTCCGAGTGTACAAGTAAGCCCTGGAAAAGAAGGACAAACCGAATCCACCACGTTTACTTTTGATGCTTCACAAAGCCGAATTCCCGCCAGCGGATGGATTGAATGGAGCTTTGATGGGGAACCCTTTGTAAAAAAATATATCGGACAAGAAGTCGTCCGAAAACAATTCTACTCTGCCGGAGAACATGAAATCCGAACACGTGTATGTGTCCATCGGAGCCAACCTATCTGCGAAGAAACACTTACAACCGTAAAAGTAAAACGCGATCCGACTGATTTTCAACTCGACGTCAATGGACAAAACCTCACGAATCCGAGCAGTTTCTCGTATGGGAACAATGTGATGAATATTTTTACGGGAGACAAAATCCGATTTACCGCTCTCCGTCGACAATCATCTTCTGACTCTGCAAAATTTGAATACAGATGGCGGATAGACCCTGTCGAATCAGAATCCAACGACCAACGTCCATGGCAAACAGGCTTTTCGAGCCAGACATTTACAGAAATGTCTTTCAATCATACTGGAGTATATATCCTAACCGCAGAAGCAAGAAACGAACATGGGATTTCTGCAAGTGTTTCGCGAAAGATAAAAGTAACTCCGCAACCGCCAATTAAGATTGAAATTCAGGCAAAGACCGACGAAATATTTGTAGGAGATTGGGTAACTTTTGCGCCCCAAATACACGTACAAAATAATGGCGGCCCACAAATCTACACGTCTACTTTTAAGTCTCGTTTTGATGCAGATGGAGACGGGATTTGGGATTCTGATTTCCGAAGTGGAGGCACTCAAAGATGGCGATTTGATAAGCCGGGAACATATGCCGTCAAAATGCAAGTGATGGATGCCTGGAAAACGATTCGATCCACTCAAAAAAATATCGTGGTACAAACCTATCCTGCACCCATTGCACGAGTAAAAATTTCTCAACAATATGGAACCACTGATACGCAGTTTACCTTTGACGCCCAAGGCAGTGAAGGACGAAATCTCTCTTATCTCTGGAAAGTAGAAGATGGAGAATTTCAAAAACGCCCCGCTCGTTTTTTACAACGATTTTCTACTCCGGGAACAAAGTGGATCACGCTTCGAGTCGTGGACAAAGACCTTCGTACGAACGATGTCCACTTTTCCGTTAGTGTCGTACAAGGACAGGCAAATGAAAAAACAACTTCTATGGCACAAACAACTCAGATTGAAACTGCTAATGTTTTGAAGGGGTTTGCCGCCTTTACGAACAAAAAACCAAAGACTCCCAGTTATCGTGTAGATACCGTCTGGGAATTACCCACACGGATGCATTAGGGAAAAATTCCAATCCTTCGGCATTGTGGAAAAATCGCTCACCTTTCGAAAATATTTCGTCGTGAAGCCAACTGTTTGAGCCCGAGCTTGTCGAGGGAGAGTTTTGGCGAGAACAGAAATATTTTCGTTCAAGGTCTCGATTTTGGAGCACCGCCGAGAGCTTTTTTGGTTCTTTTTTGACGGGCAAAAAAGAATAAGAAGATAAATGTAAGAGCGCAGGGCAGATCTTGATTTTTCACAAAAACATGCCACAATCAAAGCATGAATCTTTCATTTCTTCGAAAAATCCTCAAACGTATTGCCGGAAAAACACATTGCCCAGAATGCGATGGAAGCTTAGAAATGGCGGCTTTGCGACACATTCAGACAGATGGGAGTCGAAGTATTTTTGAGGCTACCTGCTCAACCTGTCAGACAACGGTTGATTTCAAAGTGGAAACTCAACGCATCCCCGAACACCTTCTTCAGCAGGCCATGATGCCTCGACGACAACAAGATCTTTCTGCCCAAACGCCTCTTTCTCCAGAAAATATTCACGAAATCGGACAAACACTCCATCAATTTCGCGGGAAAGACGTTCGAGAGCTTTTTGGATCTTAATCTTTCGCTATGAAACATCACCACTGGCTTTTGGGACTTTCTGCCATTGCGCTCCTCTGGGCGGGATTTTCAGGAAGTGAACCATTTTTTCAAAATCTTGAAAAAAGCGCACTCAAGGTACAAGTGTTTACGAGCGAACTTTTTGGGGACGAAGGCGGTGAGAAAAAACTAGAACTCCTGGAAACAAACGCCGAGGATTTACAAGATGAATATAAAAAACTCATTGAAAAACTCGCGACACTCAAACTCGATCAAAAAGCCATTGAGGAAAGCCTGGAAAACGCCGAAGAGAATGTAGAAAATACGGTTGAAACGGTTCAAGAAAAAACAGAAGAGCCCAAAAACTGGATTCAAAAGATGGTCACAAAAGTGAAGGAAATTTTCTCAAAAGAAAATCAACAAAGTATTGCCGAAAAAACAACCAGTGAGCTCGAGGCAAAGA
>JBNKLH010000033.1:3934-9224 GCA_050292255.1 Candidatus Altimarinota bacterium
GAAGAAAAAAAGGCGCAAATAGAGAAAAAAATTGGAGAAATTCAGGAGCGATATAGCACGGCCAAAGAAGCCGCTATCAAGCTTCGAGAGGGGTTACTCAAGCTCCAAGAGGCCGCAAAAGAAACCAATAGTTCTATAAAAGAACTCGGAGGCGCTTTTGATCTCAGCGAAGAAGAAAGTGATGATTCTTCAACCCCTACTGAATAGTCATTCCTCAAAGGGTGGCATTTATGAACGAAGGCAAGCAATGAAAAACAGCATTACAAATTCTTCCGAATATTCGCCAACTGCTTCGCATTTAGAATCGTCAACAACTGGGCATCGCTTGCCCCTCGAACGCCAGAAACGGACCCAAACGTGGTCAGGAGTTTCTTTTTGGTCGTCGGTCCAATCCCCGTAATCTCATCAAGCGCAGATTTTGTCAGCGCTTTCGTTCGTAAGTTTCGATTAAAGGAAATCGCAAACCGATGCGCTTCGTCTCGCAATCGCTGGAGTAATTTTGAGGCCGCAGAGTCACTAGAAAGCTCGATCGGATGAGAGTGTCCTGGGATGAAAACCTCTTCTTCTCGTTTCGCCAGAGAGATAACTTTGTCGTGGAATTCTTTTGGGATAACCTTCAAGACGGAAGACAACTGTCCCTTCCCTCCATCGATCACCACCAAATCAGGGATTCGATCTTGAGCATGGCGATACTCAATTTCCTCCTGCAAAGACTCAATATCCTCTGCATCATTCGAGTTTTCCCGCATTTCTTGAAGCTTTTCTTTCAGCGTTAACAAGGAGGTGATTTTCAAAGTCGGAGCTGAAATTTTCCCGATCCAGGCAACCTCCTCATCGCAGTCAGACTTCTTCCAAATACCATACGGCGTCTCATTCCCAAGTGCAGATGCGTCCATATCTGGCCATCCTTTTCGCGTAAATGTAAAAATATTTTCGGCTTTCTCTTTCTTTTCCCACTCGTTTTCAAGGAGAATTTTTTCAAACTTCTTCCAGTGTTTTTTGGCAATAATCAGGTCAAAATCTTCGTGTTTTCGCCACAATTTCCCACACGCAAAGGCACACGCCAGTCCTCCCAGAAGCCAATAATCAAGCCCCTCCAGAAGTGTTTGCAATTCTGTCCATTTTTTCAAAAGACCTTTGTTTTCATTCTCCCATTTTTTGTCCTCTGTTGTTTGTGGGCGCTCTTCTGCATTGTCTATCGCTCGAAATCGACGCTCCAACACCTCCTTCATAGATTTAAAATCATCGATTTCTCCTGGCTTCAAACTCTTGACATGAAACCGTCGGTATTCGGATTTTTTCGGTTTCCCATCCACGAAAACCACCTGACTTGCCACTGTCTGAGTTCCCGCAAAGTGGGAAATATCATAACACTCAATTCGCCGGGGAGACGCCTTCATCCCCAATGCTGTCGCTAATTCTGGCAGAGCTTTGGTAAAGTTCTCGACTTCCGATAGTTCTTGGACATGAAACTGATCGGCAAACTTCTGCGCGTTCTTTTTGGCAATATCCAAGGCTTGGCGTTTTTCTCCTCGTTGTGGGACAAATATTTTCGCACTTTCTCCGGGGAATTTTTCTGCTAATACCGCTTCTAATTCTGACTGATTTTCAATCTCTTCCGGGATATAAATCTCTGCCGGCAATGCATCCACACGGTCATAAAATTGAAGCAAAAACTGCTCAAGCACTTCCGCATCGGTCGAAAAATCTTCGGCACGGAACTGTACTTCGTTTTGGTCGAGGAATTTCCCATTTCGGAATGCCACTCGCACAAAGAAAGCCGATCGCCCTTCTCGTACAAACGACACAAAATCTCGATCTATGAGATCTGTAAATTGAACTGTTTGTCGCGTTGTAGACGCTTCTATAGACTGCATCAGATCACGTAGTTTTGCCGCATGCTCAAAGTTTTTTTCTTTGGCCGCCGTCATCATTTTTTCTTGCAGATTCTGGATCACTTCCTTGGTATCTCCACGCAAAAACTTCTTCATTCGAAGGATATCTGCCTGATATTCTTCGGGAGAAATATATCCTGCACACGGACCAGAGCATTTCTTTATGTGAAAATCGAGACACGGAATTTTTCGGTTTTCAGGATTTTTTGTGATTTTGAGTTCGAACTCCGAACTCGAGTTCGAACTCGGAGTCTCAAATTCCAGCTTACAGGTTCGGATCTGAAACACCTTTTGACAAAATGCAATTGTTTCGCGAAATTTCTTTGCGCTCGTTTTGGGACCGAGATAAAAACTTCCATCCCGAACTATCCGACGTGTAATTTCCAGACGCGGGAAGGTCTCATTTGTGATTCGTAAATACAAAAAATTCTTGTCATCACGGAGCAAAATGTTGTAGCGCGGTTGGTGTTTTTTAATGAGATTGTTTTCCAATATCAACGCCTCCATCTCCGTTTTTACCACCCGAGTTTCGATGCGTTGAATTTTTTTGACCAAAGAAGCCGTCTTTGGTGATTTTTGATTTTTTTGAAAGTAATTTGAAACGCGCTTCCGCAGGTTTTTTGCCTTTCCGACATACAAAATAGTGTCATCTTCATCATAAAAAAGATAGCACCCCGGATCGGTCGGGATTTCCTTTGATTGAAACGAAAACGTTGATTCGGCTTTCTCCACACAAAAATTGTACTTTTGATGGCAAAAAAATACAATCCGATAGATGGCAACAACAAAAAAAACAAAACCGGAAACCAAGAAAGCTCGAAAACTTGCCGAAGAGCTTGATGCCGCTACGACGGTAAATGAAGAAATCTTTTACAAAACAAAGCGAGATCTCGCTCGTATTGTAGCGGTTTTTGAATTGATTGGATTTCGAGAGTTTGTAGAGTTCATAAACTCTCCTCGAAAGCTTTTCCTCCGAAATTTCGTTGCCGGAATGTTTCGTGGATTTGGAATTGTTGTAGGGATGACCATCATCGTGGCTATGGTTGCCTGGACACTAACGCAATTGGTCGACTTCCCACTCATTGGACAGTATTTCCAACGACTGCTTGAGCTCCTAGAATCATCCTCTTCTGTCTCGATTCGATAGATTCTTTGTCATGAAAATTCAGTTTATTACTTTTGCGATTTCGTTTATTTCTATTTTGGCAAAACTCATGACATGGGCGATATTTATCCATATCTTGATGTCCTGGTTTGTACGACGCCCAAACCCTTTCACGACCTGGCTCAATCAAGTGGTTCGTCCGATCCTTCGACCTTTTCGTTTTGCACGTCTCGGGATGCTTGATTTTTCTCCGATTGTCGCCTTTTTGGTGATCGACTTTGGAGCCGGTTGGGCGATAGAACTTTTAAGTAAACTGGTCTAAATGTTGCAATTTCACAATACGCTTTCCGGAAAAAAAGAACCGTTTGTTCCTCTCGATCCAGCGGGAAAAGTGGTGAAAGTATATTCGTGTGGACCGACGGTATATGGACTCGCACACATTGGGAACTTTCGAAGTTTCCTCGTCTCAGATCTATTGGTCCGAGTGCTAAAATATGCTGGATACGAAGTCATAAAAGCGCAAAATATTACAGACGTCGGACATCTCACGGGGGATGACACCGCCGACGCGAGTGGAGAAGATAAAATTGAAAAAAAGGCTCGAGAAGAAAAGCTTGATCCCTTCAAAATTTCCGAAGGATACGCTGAAAAGTTTTTTGAAGACGAAAAAAAGCTCCGAATCATCGAACCAAAATACCGCCCCTGGGCAACCCGATATATCCCGCAACAGATCAAAATGGTCGAGGAAATGATCGAGAATGGATATGCCTACGAAATAAATGGATCGGTCTATTTCCGAACGACGAAGTTTGAAAAATATGGACTCCTTTCGAAGAATAAATTGGAAGATCTCGTCGCTGGAGCGCGAGTAGAAATCAACGACGAAAAAGAAAACCCTCTCGACTTCGCCCTCTGGAAACACGCCGACGCCAATCATCTCATGCAATGGGATAGCCCGTGGGGACGAGGATTCCCGGGGTGGCATTTGGAATGTTCTGCCATGAGCCGAGACTTACTGGGTGAAGAATTCGACATCCACACCGGAGGAGAAGACAACGTTTTCCCACATCATGAATGTGAAATTGCGCAGAATGAAGCGTGTTTTAGCAAGGAACTGAAAGAAAAAAGCGAAAAACGTGGCGAAGCCGGGGGAGTCAAATACTGGCTCCACACAAAACATCTCCAGGTAAACGGAGAAAAGATGTCTAAGTCCAAAGGGAATTTTTACACGATTCGCGACTTGTTTGCAAAAGGGTGGAAAGGAAATGAAATCCGTTTGGCACTCCTCAATGCACACTATCGATCCACGTTAAACTTTACAGAAGACGGACTCATTCAAGCCCGGGCTTCTATCGCTCGGATCACAGAAGCACGAAGAGTTTTGAAAGATTTCTTAGCTCAAAATCAGACTGCTTCGAAAAAAAAAGAAAGCACTATTCGCAAAGAATTTACGGCCGCGCTCTTCGATGATCTGAATATCTCTGATGCTATGGCAGTAGTTTTCGAAGGGATTAAAACGCTTATGAAGTGGCGGGATGAAAACAATCTCACCCCAGAAATAGCTCAAGACTTCATTGAATTTCTTGAAAATGACTTCGACCAAATCTTCGATATTTTCCCAGAAGTTGCTTCATTTGATGCCAACACAACAGAAGAAATCGAACAGAAAATAAAACTCCGAACCCAAGCCAGAGCAGAAAAAAACTGGGCCGAATCTGATCGTATCCGCGATGAACTCGCCGAAAAATATAATATCGAACTCTTAGATGAGGCCGGCGGAACCAGCTGGAAAGTAAAGAATTAAACCAATAGATCTAAGTCCTCCTCTGTATTTAAAATATCCGTATGGACTTCTGAGATACGGGTCGTTAGATCCACTCCTATTTTATCTGCAAGTTGCTGCAACTTTTCATAAGATCCGCCTTCACTGTTGAGGTAATAACTGATTTCGAGACTAAGTTCGTCCATACTAAAATAATTAGGAAAATGGAAGACCTTTCTCTACTGAGGAAATTCCCAAAGTCAATAAAATCGAAAGAGAAAATTTTCAAGACTGAGGCCGAAACCATTGACTTTTTCTGATTTTTGAGTATTAAGCAAATTGTGAAATTTCTAGCCTCACGGGGCATAAAAATTTCCAAATGCTCTTTGACGTTATGGAAGTGTATATCTACTGGTTCAGTGTTTTGGGAGTAATGCTCTCAGGAGACTGGATCCGTAGGTTCAGAATATTTAAATAAATAAATTATTCACCCAATAAAAAATGAAAAATGAAAACAAAGAATGTATT